>NZ_JAAIFP010000027.1:0-172056 GCF_010747435.1 Paenibacillus sp. ALJ109b | reverse complement strand
TGATTTGTCTCACGTTATGGGGTCAGTCCATATCGTTAAGATAGCAGGCTCCATTTTTTCTTTCCTCTAAACTTACATGTTATGTATGTTTTCAATCTAATCGAACGGGTATATATTCATCAATGATCTGTTCATTTGGGAGGTCGGGTAATTATGTTTATGGAATTAACCATCAAGCTAGTAATTAGCTTTTTTGGGCTATGGGCCATCACTTTTATTACTGGTAGAAAAACGCTCAGCCAACTTACACCACTAGACTTCCTATCTTCACTAGTACTCAGTGAAATCGTAGGGAATACGCTTTATGATGATCAGGTAAACATATCTCAACTTATATATGCATTGGCAGTCTGGAGTGCCCTCTCTTACCTTTTTGAGAAAGTAACAACCCGATTTGTAAAATTCGGCTATGTAGCAGAAGGACGGGTTGCTCTTTTAATTGATAATGGAGAGGTGAATCAAAGCTTGCTCAAGAAATATGATATTGAGTTTAAACAATTGCTCTCCATGCTTCGAAAACAGAATGTTTTTTCGCTTCAAGAGGTCAAACATGCCGTCTTAGAAATAGATGGGTCTCTGTCCGTCCTTCGCAAACCTGAATATGAACCACCATCAGCCCAAGATTTGGGACTCGAAACACATTCCGATAGTTTTGCTATCACAGTGATTGATAAAGGGGAATTACTGAAGATGTCGATGAAAGGAAAGGAAATGGATACGGATAAGGTAAGAATCGAGATGCAAAAACAGGGATATGACAATATTAAGGATATAGCTTACGCGGAATATGGGGAGGATGGAACACTTTATATCATACCGAGAAAGAGAAAGAAAAACCGAACGATCATTAGAAATATGACATAAAACCTTAACTTTTCTCAGTAGAATATCCGTTTAAGTGATTTGGATATTGAGTAGATCCATATTATTTTCATTTCAAATATTCCTTTCAAATACGAAAAGCCGGGAAAAGTTACTCCCGGCTTTTCGTATTATTTTCCAGTTTCAGCAAACGTCTTTATCCGCACCCCAATCTGGTCACGAACCCTTTGGAATACAGCCCATTTCTCCTCTTCTGTACCTTGCGCTTTCGCGGGATCATCGAATCCCCAGTGTTCTCGCTTCACTTGTGGAGGGGTCATTGGACATTTATCCGCCGCATCCCCGCATAATGTGACGACGAAATCTGCACTGTTCAGTAACTCGGAGTCAATAATGTCCGAAGTTTGGCTTGAAATATCGATACCCACTTCGTTCATCGCTTCTAC
This sequence comes from Paenibacillus sp. ALJ109b, assembly GCF_010747435.1. NCBI lineage: Bacteria > Bacillati > Bacillota > Bacilli > Caryophanales > Paenibacillaceae > Paenibacillus > Paenibacillus sp. ALJ109b. Next base: position 170,788 of record NZ_JAAIFP010000027.1, on the reverse strand, counting down.
TGCTTTTGGATTCAAGCCGTGAGCTTCGATTCCTGCGCTATAAATGTTCCAGTCCTCACTTAGATATTTCTTGGCCCAGCCTTCAGCCATTTGGCTGCGACACGAGTTGCCTGTGCATAGGAAATAAAGTGTTTTTTTGCTCATGTTCATCATCTTCTCCTCGTTATTTGAATTTATAGAATGCTTAACCACAGATAGAGACCCACTAGCGTAATAAGTAGAGTCGGAACTGTGATAATGATACCTGTCTTAAAGTAGGTGCCCCATGAAATCTTGACGCCTTTGGTGCTGAGCACATGAAGCCAGAGTAGTGTTGCCAGTGAACCAATCGGTGTAATCTTGGGACCTAGATCGGAACCAATAATATTGGCGTAGATCAACGCCTCCCGAACGGTTCCCGTAGCCGTTGTTGCGTCAATGGCGAGTGCGTCAATCAAAACCGTAGGCATATTGTTCATCAGAGATGAAATGATCGCAGCAATAAAGCCCATACCAATCGTTGCGACAAACAATCCTTGATCTGCCACGGCCTGGATGGCTACGGCCAGCAGATCCGTCAGACCCACGTTACGCAAGCCATAGACCACGACATACATACCGATAGAGAAAAATACGATTGCCCAAGGGGCTTCCTTAACGACTACTTTAGTCGGTACAGCAGAGCTTCGAGAAGCCATAATCAGGAAGAATATAGCCACGACTCCTGCCACAATAGATACAGGCACACCAACAAATTCACTGCCAAAGTAACCGACGAGCAGGATGCCAAGTACAATCCATGACAACCGGAACATCCTCAGATCTTTGATCGCTGTTACAGGTGCTTTCAGTTCACTGGCATCAAACCGTTTGGGAATGCTTTTCCTAAAAAAGAGGTATAACACACCGATACTTGCAGCCAGTGAAAACAGATTCGGAATAAACATTCTGCCTACATACTCCATGAACGTAATACCGAAGAAATCGGCAGACACGATGTTTACCAGGTTACTTACAACCAGTGGTAATGAAGTTGTATCCGCAATAAATCCGCTGGCAATAATGAAGGGAAACACTTTTTTCTCATCAAAATTCAGTGCGCGTACCATAGCCAGAACAATTGGGGTCAGAATCAGTGCTCCTCCGTCATTGGCAAAGAAAGCAGAAACTACAGCTCCTAAGATGGAGACGTATACAAACATCCGAACCCCTCTGCCATGAGCTGCCTTCGCCATATGTAAAGCTGCCCATTCAAAGAAACCGATACGATCCAAAATCAATGAGATGATAATAATGGCCACAAAAGCAAGCGTGGCGTTCCATACCATTTGCGTAACATCCCAAACATCATGGAAATGAACTACGCCTACAAGCAACGCCAGAATTGCTCCGCCGCAAGCAGACCACCCTATGGACAGGTTTTTAGGCTGCCAGATGACGAGCACTAACGTGATCAAAAAGATTATGCAAGCAAGAAAAGTAGAAAACAAACATATACGCCTCCGATCAAATTAATTCCATTTGCATAATCATATAACAATATACTTATATATTGCTCAAAAATTAATTACATACGGATGAAATGTTCTCTTTATTTAAAGACTTAAGAATGGCTGCAGAATCTGGCATAAATTCCAACACAGATTTAATATAAGGTGTATCCTCTACATTCAAAGAGTAATATACCCATTGTCCACGTTTATTCTCTTTGACCAAGCCTTGATCCTTTAACTTGCGCAAATGCTGACTGACCCCAGGTTGTGACATGTCCAGAATGTCCACAAACTCACACACACACCATTCACGTTCTTTGAGGAGTGTAAGTATCGTCAGACGAGTCTTATCCCCCAGCAATTTTAACTTGTCCGCTGCTTCTTGAATAGAATTCAATATCACTTACCTCCTTCTCTCTATATAAGCATATGCTTATATTATAATGCAAAAGTCTTATTGTCAATTTTAAATTCCAAGTGAACCTGAAAGTATTGGTTTACAGTTGAACCAACACTTTCAGGTTCATCAGACCTATACTATATTAATTGGAACAAGATGAACTACAATCATTTGTTTGCTCGGCTACCTGTACTTTTGGACGATTCAGACTGCATACACCCGTTTCAGGTAGATCCAGTTCTACTTTTGTAGCTGCATCCAGGTCACCTGCCAGAAAAGCTACCACCGAACGAACTTGTTCATATCCGGTAGCCATCAGGAAGGTTGGCGCACGCCCATAACTTTTCATCCCAACAATATACAATCCTTGTTCCATATGACGCAATTCCTTCTCCCCATGAGGACGAACAGTACCGCAACTATGAACATTCGGATCGATTAACGGAGCAAGGGTTGCCACACTTTCTGTGGTCGGATCGATACTCAGCCTTAGCTCCCTGAGGAAGGACAAGTCAGGCCGACTTCCGGCATTCACGATGATCTCATCTACATGTGCTATCACCTGTATCTCGCCATGTTTCTCTCCGCTTATGGTAATCTGCTTCCCTTCCTGCTTCAATTCCTGAATATGAAACGGTGTAACAACAGTAATTTTTCCAGAATCCACCAGTTCATGAATACGACGTCCCAGTTCTCCTCGCGCTTCGAGTTGATCATTCGCTTCTCCACCATATGCTTCCTCCACGTGATCTTTTCTCATAATCCAGGTCAGTGTCTTACCGGAATTTAATTCTTGAAGCTTGGCAAGATCAAGTAATGTATTCAAGGCCGAGTGTCCGCTTCCTACTACTGCGATATGTCTATCTGTGTAGCGCTCTTGATCTACTCCAAACACATCCGGAATGCCATAGAATATATGGTTACGAAGAGCTCGTTCCCCAGGAGTCAACACGCCGCTGGCGAGTACAGGGTTAGCATGCCCCCAAGTTCCTGAGGCATCAATGATAGCTCTCGCCTCATACCGCTTTGCCTCACCCTCTTCTTCAACGTAGACCATAAAGGGTTGTTTTTCTCGGCTTGCTGTTTTCATTTTGTCTGTATTTTTGCGACTAATCCCCACAACACAAGAATTTAAATGAAGATTGGATTGAATCTCCGGAAGTTCTGCGAGCGGGAGCAAATACAGATCCCGAAGTTCATGCCCTGTCGGTAAATCATCTGGAGCAGGGGCAATCCATCCCTTCTTGGATAACAATCGTCCAGCCGCTTTATCTACGTTATACTGCCATGGTGAGAACAGACGAACATGGCCCCATTGGGAGATATTTTCACCTACTTTAGTCCCCGCCTCAAAAATAATAAACGATTGGTCCGCTTCAATCAGATGAGCTGCAGCAGCCAAACCAATAGGTCCTGCACCAATGATAACAACAGGTAAATGGGTTAACTCTCCTTGGTTTAAAGATTCCGAAGGGGAAACCTTCTTTTTCTCTAAAGTAGGAGCACAGCAAGAATCAACTTGTTTGAATTCAACTTTTTTCATATCAACGTACCTCCAGTTTGTTTTAAGTATACTTGCATTTTGCAAGTATCAGAGCAATGTAACGGGGTAATGAAGCCCATTACCCCAGCGGCGTACAACACATTTTCGATTTTAGCATGCTCTCATTGAGCAGTTTAATGGATTGAATGACAGTCTCCTTTTCCGAATCCGTCATGAAAGAAAAAACCTCATCCAGATGAGTATTCATCCGATGATCTATAGCCGTTTTTACAAATGCCCCTTCTTCTGTCAAACTGAGAATGTATACTCTCCGATCCTCAGGCAGTGGTGTTTTTTGAACCAAATTTTTCTTGATCAGTGTCTGCACTTGACGACTAAAGGTTGTTATATCCATGGCGAGCGTTTCAGCAATTTGTTGCATGGACGGCTCATGTTGATGGTTAATTTCGTACAGAATATGGCTCTGAATTAGAGATATTTCATGCTCTCCAACCGTGCAACAATTTTTATCCAGTAAGCCGAAACGACGGACCATAATTTGTAGTGGCTCTCTGGGATTCTCAATATCTGACACATCATCACCTCCGGTCATCATTATAAACAAATTACTTGCATTTTGCAAATATAAAATCAAAACAGCATCCAATAATATCTAATTGAAATTTTAATGTCTAAAATTTTAACTATATATTAATTTTTAGAAAGGGGTAGCAGCAAAATGTCAAATTATCTTCATACTATTACGACAAACCATTGACTTGTCTGTGATAATAGTCATGTTGTTATGATAATTCTGATATATTAATACATGAGATGAATAATCTTGATCGTAATGTCAATGAGTAGATAACTGCACATCATTACTGTAAGGATATTAGGAGGAATAAGATTGTGTTATTAGCGATATTAAGTATAGTTATGGTCGTACTATTTACAGCATTTATTGTTCTTAAAACGTATAAGCGAAAAGAAAAACTTACAGGTATGCCTGGCATGATGATCGCGATGACCATTGGCATGATGTCCAGCCTTGTACTTGGTGTACAATTAGGCATTGTGTTTCCACGTGATTTAACAGTCCCATCAATTACCGCTATATTGTTCGGCTTAGGAGCTGGATATTTCACAGGCAAACCTATCAGTATATTGGCAGCTTTGGATGGAATGTTGGCAGGAATTATGGGTGGCATGATGGGAGCAATGCTCGGGGTAATGATTGGTCCTTCCTATATCATGATGATATTTGTTGACATCCTATTCATTTTTATTATGAGCGTTGCTCTTCAATTGTCGAATCAAGAAACGGATACTAGCGATAAAACAAATAAAAGTGGGATTGGTATGCCGTTTATTGGAGGTATACTTACTGTAGCTTTTGGAATTGTAGCTGTGGGTGCAACGTTATTTTACCAATTTCAATCGAATGATACATCGGCAATTAAATCACAAGAATCTCAGAGTGAGCAAGCCAATTCTATTCAAGAAAATTCGGGATATCAGATTGTTTCTGTCGATGTAAAATCAGACGGTTTTAGTCAAGAAAATATTGAAGTAAAAGCTGGTGTTCCAACAAAAATAAATTTTATAAAACATTCAGGTTATACATGTATAAGAAGTGTTCAGTCTAAAGATTTAGGAATAGATGTGTATCTCGAAAAAGGAGACAACTTCATTACCTTAAAAGATCTGAAACCTGGAACGTACAACTTCAATTGTGGCATGTACATGTATTATGGAACGATCACCGTAGTATAAACGAGAAATGTAGGATCATAGTAGGGAACTTTATGTCAGTTACTCATGACACAAAGTTCCCTATTTAAAATTGTTTTTATGGACTTTTATATAACAAAAAAACCGCCAGCGAAAGCCAGCGGAAGTTCAAAAGCTAGTATTAAACCAAGAAAGCTTTGGAGATGATGACCAACAGAATAAAAAGTACCAGAATCGCACCAACGGACGTGAAACCACCGTATCCTCCACCAAGTCCGCCTACATTTCCATATCCAACTTCACTCATGTTTCTTCCCCCTTTTTTGTGGTATGAGTTAGATTATTCAGGATTTGTTCATTTGACAAGGCTAAAAATAAAAATAGGCTACTGCTTCCGCCTCCCTTTCAACTGTAAGCTTTTTGTAAGAATGAATTAATAAAAAATCAGGATTCACACTCTAGAATGAAGATATATCGGTTGATATCATTCATATCTATGAGGAGGACAACAATGAGTTTAACGAGAGAATTGGGAAGTTTCAAGAAGTACATAGTAGGGTTCATGGCATTATGGATTGTGTTAGCATGCGCTACAGGTACCGGTTATGCAAGCATTGAACCTGCGACAAGGCAGACGTTAGCGCTTGAGCATGCGACGATTGTAGATGTAAAGTCCGGAAAGTTAGCCAGCGATCAGACCATTATCATTAAGGATAACAAGATCAGTTACATTGGAAGTAGCAGTCAAACGGCCATTCCCGATTACGCACAAGTACGGAATGCTAAGGGCCAATACATCATTCCTGGTCTGTGGGACATGCATGTCCATCTGGAAGATAACTATAAAAATGCTTTTCCTCTCTTTCTGGCTAATGGTGTAACCGGAGTAAGGGAGATGGGCGCGGCGCTGACAAACGTCGATATATGGAAAACGAGTATTCAAGCCGGGATGCCTGCACCACGTCTTATCTATGCAGGTTCAACTCTAAATGGAGGTCCTGCTGACGAAGCCCCACACATGTTCTACCTGAGCACAGAGGAACAAGCGCGGAAAGCTGTACGTCTCAATGTGGCAAAAGGCGCGGATCATATCAAAGTGTACTCTTGGTTGCCTCGTCCTCTGTTTCTAGCAGTCATGGATGAAGCCCAAAAATACGGTTTGCCAGTTGTCGGTCATTTGCCGGTAGAGGTTCGAGCCAGCGAAGCCGTTCAGCTAGGATTTAAGAGCATAGAGCACCTACACGGGTTGTTTATTGCCACTTCGAGCATGGAGGATGAACTTTTCAAACATTCCGATATGAGTGATTTGCTCGGTTATTCACTTGCAGAGATCGAGGCCTCTGAATCCTACGATTCCGTAAAGGCCAGCAAGCTGTTCCGCAAAATCAAAGAAAAAGGCGTCTGGCCTGTACCGACTATGGTTACGTATTTAAATATGGCCAAAACCGAAATCGATCCGCGGTCCAAATACGTACCGACGACCGTTCAGAAGCAATGGACCGAATTGATTCGCGCCACCCCTCCCGAACAAACGGAATTAATGGAGGCCATCAATTCCCTAACGCCGGGCATGGTCAAAAAGTTAAATGATGCTGGCGTGCCTATGCTTGCAGGCACCGATTCCAGTTACGAAATGACTAACTTTATTTACGGCATTTCCTTGCACGATGAACTTGAATTGCTAGTTAAAAGTGGCCTCACCCCACTCCAGGCCTTGCAGTCAGCAACGTTGAATCCGGCACGATATTTGGAAAGAGAGCAGGAACTGGGCACCATAGAAAAAGGAAAACTTGCCGATCTCGTAATTCTTGATAAGAACCCGTTAGAGGACATCCGAAATACGACAAGTATCTCCGCCATTGTCTTGGATGGAAAACTGATGGAGAAACAGACTTTGGACCATGCAGTTCAAACCTATCCCGTGATAAAAGTGGTCGATGTGAAAGTGGAAACGCAATGATCCGGATCCGGGTCATCTGCTAAAATAAACATCTATCAGAATCATTAATGCGCCAAGCCCTTCCCTTCCCGAATTTAAAGCGGAAGGGTTTTTCGTGTCCGTATCTACTCAACAAAAAAGACTGTTTCTGAGTCCATGTAATGGCTCAGGAAACAGTCTTATTCATCGTTATTCAGCTTGCCAGATATCGTTCAGCTTCCAATATGACAACCCATTTACTTGAGTCTCTCCGCCCTCCGTGATGAGTTCAATACCTGAGAGCTTCCCACTCGGATAGATACGACTTGTCATCGTAGCTTGTCCTTCATTTGCAAACATTTCAATGGATGACCGATCCATAAATACATGTAGTGTCAGCCGTCCCTCAGCATTTAAGGCTGCACGCCGAACGCCATCCGTCTTCTTCCCTGATTTGGAACAATCAAGATTAAGCTTCTGATCCGGAATGGAATAAGTGATAACCGTTTCCTCATGACCTGTACCGCGAAGCTTCAAGCCTACCCGTTCCGCACTTGTCTTCGTCAGGTCGAATACAACTTTCACTTCAAGCAGATCCGCTTCTACTTCTGTCAAGGAACTTCCAGAAATCATATGATCTTGATACACAACATGTTCACTTTGGCGAAGCATTTTCATTTCTTCTGCAGGATTCATAAGAACCTTGTCATTCTCATCCAATGTAATCACACGTGGAATCGTTAGTGCACCGCACCAACCGTCTGCTTTTGTTGGCATATCGGCTTCCCACATATCCATCCAGCCAATCGCAATCCGGCGACCTTGATCATCTAAGAAAGTTTGAACCGCGTAGAAATCATGACCATGATCAAGCTCAATAAACTCTCCATGTTTGTATTCATTTTTTTCATAATCATATTCCCCAACATAGTACCCAGTCTGGAATAAGTTATTGTACTGATCTCCTTGCGCATCAATACCTTGAGGAGAGAATATAAATACATGCTTTCCGCCTAGTTCAAAGAAATCCGGGCACTCCCACATGAAGCCCATATCTTTGTCTCCCTGTAAAAGCACACCATGATAGGTCCACGTTCTAAGATCCGCAGATGTATAAAGAATAACACGCGGTTCATCTTCTTTCGTGCTGTTACCCAGGATCATATACCATGTATCCTCATGCTTCCATACCTTCGGATCACGGAAATGCTGGGAGCTATCAGCCTGAGGCTTAGCAATCACGGGATTTTGTTGTAATTTTGTGAAATGAATGCCGTCTGTGCTTACTGCCACGTTTTGATTTTGGAAGAAAATATTGTTCGGTTGATCAATGTAGTGATGTCCAGTATAGATCAATGTCAGTTCGCCGTTATTATCTACTGCGCTGCCTGAGAAGCAGCCATCCAGATCACACGCATCTCCTGGAGCTAATGCAATCGGACAATGCTCCCAATGCACAAGATCTTTACTTTTGACGTGACCCCAATGCATGGGTCCCCAGTTCTCATCATACGGATGATGTTGATAGAAAGCGTGATATTCGCCTTTATACTGAATTAATCCATTTGGATCGTTAATCCAGTTTGCTGGTGCCATAATATGATACCCCAAGCGATATCGCTTGTTCATTTTTCCTTCTGCCTGTTTCAAAGCTTCCTCAGCTTGCTTCGTATTGTTGTGATAAGTGTTCATATGTTTTCCTCCTATGCTGGTTCAATATGCGAGTTAGGTTTAGGATCCAGCTTATTCAAGTTTTTCGGATCTCTCTTTAAGGTAAAGATTGAGATTGTCGTAAAGGCAAATACGAATATCCCCATAAGCACGTAAGTATTCGAGAAGCCTCTGATGTCATAAAGCGTACCGGCGATGGGTGAGAAGATCGAAGCTCCTACCTGACTCGTAAACTGGAAACCTACCAGATACAAGATCGATGACAGACGCGTGTCGAAATTAGCAGCCAAGTATTTGAATACGGAGATTAGCATAATGGGCAGTTCCAACGCATGAATCAATTTCATAGCCGAGATACCATAAGGTCCGATAACTAGACCGGAGCCCATGATACGGAATGCCATTAAGAACCCTGCCAATATCAGGCCCTTTTTAGCTCCAGTTTTGTTTACGATAAACGGTGCTAGGAACATCATGCCTGCTTCCAGGAACACTTGGAAAGAATTTAAGTAACCGTATACTTGATTGCCTAATGCAGTGCTCGAGAATGTCGATGAGAAGTAAATCGGGAACTGCTGGTCATACACATTGTATATACACGTAACTCCGAGCACATATAAAATGAAGAACCAAAAATGCTTATCAGCAAACAAATTACCAACTTGCTTAAAGTTAATAGATTCAGCACGTTCCATCTCGGATTCTGTCATCTCGACCTTGATTGTCATCATGATGATGAACAGAACGATAGCAGATACAGATGCAATCCAGAAGTTAATGTTAGGATTGATATTAAAGAACTGACCAGCAAAGAATGTTGCTGCCGCCCAACCTAGCGAGCCCCACATCCGAGATTTACCATATTCAAAGTCATATTTACGGCTGACTTTCTCTACATACGATTCAATAGCTCCAATCCCGGCTAAGAACGAAACACCCAAGTATAATCCACCTACCACTGCGCCAAGAAATACATTGTACTGAAGTAAAGGTCCGTAGATAAAGATATAGAATGGACCAACAAGTAAGAGCAAACCGCTGATTAGAAATAAAATATGCTTTTTCAATCCGATCTTATCGGAGATATAGCCATAAAGCGGTTGCATACATAATGCAAAGATAGCGTTTACAGTAAAGATAATGCCAGTCTCAGCACCATTCAGACTGATTTCTTGCCCCAGCCAGATGGAGAACAATGAATAACTTGCTGACCATGTAAAAAAGAAAAAGAAGAAATAGGCGCTTAGTTTCCAGTACATGCTCTTTGAATGTCTCATATCGAACGCTCCTCTAAGTTGAACATTTAATGTGAATGTAAGCACTTTAATGCGCTTGCAAAATCGATTATATGTCAACCGGTTTCATATGTCAACCGCTTGACATATTTACGAAAGAAAAAGGAGCTTCCCTTAATCCCAGAACCCTAAGGTTAGCTCCATTCGTCTTGTCTTCAAAAAATTTGTAGTAGATATGAAAATTAAATTACACTGTACCCGCTTCAATAAGTTTCACAGGCAGATACGTTTCTCTCGGGACCTTACTGAACTCACCTTCAATTTCTTTAATGACTAGCTCTACGGCAGATCTCGCAATTTCCTGTATAGGTTGCTGAATCGTCGTTAATTCAGGAAGCAAGTTACGAGTTGTTTCGGTTCCGTCATAACCAATTACACGAATATCTTCAGGAACACGTTTGCCACGTTGTTTTGCTTTAGCAATGAATGACGCTGCCACCAAGTCATTACTCGCAAACAATCCATCTACTTCGGGATGTTCATCAAGCAAACGCCCAATCGGTTCATCATGATTCTGTTGATGGAATGGATCATATACTTCATAAGTGATCGCTTCGCGACCATGCTGCTCCATAACATCTTCATATGCTTTTCTTCTTAAGCTTGCCGGAGTTTCCAATTCGACAGGTCCATTAATATGCAGGATGTGCTTGCATCCTTTCTCAATCAGCAGCTCAGAAGCCATTTTTCCGCCCATGTAATTATCCGATCCTACGACAGGAATCGTATCCGATAAGAAGCGATCAATCGCAACGACCGCAATATTTTTCTGATCATAATTCACAATGCCTCGGTTATGTGTTCCTACGATAATGCCGTCAACTTGATTGCGCATAAGCATATCCACATATGATTCTTCTTTATCCAGCTGATTCAAGCTATTACAAATCAGTAGTTTATAACCTGATGAGGCACAAATATTTTCAATATGAAAAGTCAACTCTCCAAAAAAGGGGTTGCTTGTTGTGGGTATGATTAATCCAATGAGATTGGTTCGTTTACTAAATAATGAGCGAGCTACATCATTTGGAAAATAATTCAGCTGCTGCATCGCGTCATGGACTCGATTCTTCGTTTCCTCACTAATATAGCCTCGATTATTAAGCACCCGAGAAACCGTCGTCGGTGAAACTCCTGCTAAATCTGCAACATCATTAAGTTTAGGTTTCATTGATTGCTCCCTGCCTTCTTTCCATGCCTTATGTCCAATTATCCCTCCATTTTAACATGGTTAAACGTGAAAGGACATGTTCCAGCCTATATTGAATCTTGGCTCAAATTAAAACGACAGCCCAGTAAATTACTGTTCTGTCGTTAAAATAAACATGATATTAATTGCATGCATGGTGATCAAGCGAGAGCATCTGCTCTTACAGGTTCAGATCATCTGCGAGTGCTTCAACTCCTGTGAAGATAGAATCTCCATACCCCCAGAAGTTGTTGAAATCAATAACGTAAATTTTCTTGTTCTTAATTGCATTAACACTTTGCAATTGCTTGTTGGCTAGCAGCTTTTCAATCGTTTGTTCTGGATCAATACCGCCGGCATATTTCGAAATAATCATGGCATCTGGATTGATCTCGATTAGCTTCTCCAAACTAAGTGTGCCTTCTTCGTTAATCAGCATATTATGCATATTGATTAATGACATTGCACTTTCAATAAATGTGTCTCCATTTCCGTTGTACACTCCAATGGTTCCATCACCATTATCAAAGAAAGATGCATAGTTGATCGTTTCAGCGCTTGCTCGAGCCGATAACGCTTTCTCACGTGCTTTGAGCTGATCGATATATGCCGTTGCATTCGCTTGTACGTTAAATATTTTACCTAGCTCAGTGATATCCTGATATAGATTATCTAATTTTGCATCAGTAACACTGGTACTTTGTACAAATGTTTTGATCTTCATCTCATTCAGACTGTTTACAGTGCCAACGCCCCAATCAGCATCTTCAAACAATCCCCCGCGCCCCATAACCAGATCAGGTGAAGCACCTATGGTCACTTCTTTACCTACATAACCTTCAGATAACACAGGAATTTTTTTGAAATCTTCTGCAATATCATCAGGTACATTGCCAAACAACGCCGCTACGCCAACAATCTTGTCAGTCAAACCTAGACGAATCAATAACTCCGCTGCACCTTGTGTATTGGCAACCACTCGTTCAGGTGCTTTATCAAAGGTTTGTTCCTTTGCCACCCAGGTTCCATTTTCAGTTGTATAGTTTGAAACAACGATTGGGTATGTTGTTTGAGCTGCACCTGTAGCATTTTCATCCGCTTTTTGCTCATCTGTTGAAGCATTCGTAGCGCTATCCGTCACTGCTCCCTGTAAGCTAGTGTTTGCATCTTTGCTGCTACCATTACTACTGGAGCAAGCTGCAAGCACAAAAACAAGTGCAGTAATTAAACAAAGAATTGCTCCTTTTTTTACTCGTAAAAACATTCAAAATCTCTCCCTTTTCCATTTTCTTTTTGGCCAATATGTATCATAGTCATTGTCAGTATACAGCAAATGTCGAATTACGTAAATGAGAATGATAACTATTATCACAATAAGAAATTCCGATTTATAGAGAATCACATTCCATTGGTTAAATTATCCAATACCGGTTAACTATCCATTCCATCAAGGCCGTCCGTTTCTAGTAACAAATCCGGGTAAAACAAAAAAGCCGCTATAATAGCGACTTTCAATGTGCCATAACCGATTGTGCCAGTCGAAACGTGCCGTCTTCGAACCTTCTACTCATCCGTTCGTAACATTGCCCCTGATATTAAGCATTAGTTATATTGACGAATATCAGGTGGTACATAAGTACTTATAAAAGTGTTAATTTCGTCTAAAGAATCTGTAACAAGTATCTTTTGTCTATCTGTTTTCGTTAAGAAGCCTTCTTCGACCATCTTGTCATAGAATTGACCAATCAGATCATAATAACCGTTCACATTATAGAAGATGCATGGATTGACATGCTGCCCAATTCTCCCCCACGAAATGACCTCTGTAATTTCTTCAAGTGTCCCCGGTCCACCTGGAATTGCAATATAGCAATCTGCAAGTTCAATCATTTTAGCTTTTCTCTCATGCATATTGGACACAATAATGATTTTGTTAAGCTGCTCATGGGCCAGTTCTCTCGCTTGCAAAAAGGTAGGTATAACCCCAGTAACAATGCCACTACGTTGAATCACAGTATCAGCGAGTACTCCCATTAATCCTGCTTTTCCGCCACCATAGACTAGTTCATGTTCCTGGTCAACAATCCAGTTACCTATCTCAACAGCAGCTTTCTCGTAAATGGCATTGTTACCTTTACTTGCCCCACAATATACCGCAATCCGTTTCAATTCAATTCCCCCGTCTACTCATACGCATTAAAAGATGCATACTCATTAAAAGTTGGCTCAGTTCAACCGATTATAGACTCGGTTGAACTGAGGCTAATCTATGTTATCAAAAAAAGAAGGAGCAGGCTATATTGTTATGGAAAATGAATACTAAAAGTAGATTAACTACACCAACTGCTTACATTACATTGACCATATTCATTATCCCCCACAGCAACCACCGTACCGTCTGATTTAATGCCAAGAGTATGAGCACAACCCGCAGCAATCGCCACAATGTCACTCCAGTCACCTACATTGCATTGATCGTACTTATTCCAACCCACGGCAACCACCGTACCATCCGATTGAAGGCCGATGGTATGATTACTGCCTGCCGCAATCGCCACTATTCCGCGCCAGTCGCTTACTTCGCATTGGCCATGTTTATTCCCACCCACGGCAACCGCAGTGCCACCCGATGTAAGCCCACGGTATGGAGGTACCCTGCCGCTACTTCCACGATATCGCTCCAACCGCTTACTTCACATTGGCCATACTGATTATTGCCCACAATCGTCACAGTACCATCTGATTTAAGCCCGGCGGTATGCCAGTCACCCGCCGCTACCGCTACCATATCACGCCAGTTGCTTACAGCGCATTGGCCTTCATTATTTCGTCCCACAGCAATCACCGTGCCATCCGATTTAAGACCAACGGTACGACGCCACCCCGCAGCAATTGCTACAATATCGTACCAGTCGTTTACTTCGCATTGATCATGTTTATTCCATCCCACCGCCACCACCGTGCCGTGAGACGTTAGACCGATGGTATGCGCATTACCTGTGTTGGTCGTCATATGTACATTACCAGCCGCTACCGCCACGATGTCGCGCCAACCGTTTACATCACATTGTCCAACTTTATGATCACCCACTGCCGTCACCGTACCGTCCGATCTAAGACCAATGGTATGACGTCGCCCCGCAGCTATTGTAGTATATTTAGGGTGCTTCACCTATAATGCCGCTTCAATCGGCGAATTGTAATCCATGTTTTACCTCCTTGAAATAAATTCCCTGATCCCCGAGATACAGTTTCGATATCATAATTTTTTTACATCTTACTCTACAATAAATAGTAAACACAAGGAATTAGAAAGGTCAAAAAACCGTTAACTCTTCTCAGAATTAACGGCTTGAAATCGCACCTTATTTTAATTTAGCCGGCGGAATACTTTGCGGGTTATTAAATACATTTTTCGGATCGTATTTCGCTTTTACTTTTCTCAATCTGGCGTAGTTCTTTCCATAATAGGTCGGCCCTGGATTTTTAATACCTTGGTCTGGTACGTTAATGTACGACCCTACAATATAAGGTTGCAATTTCTTTCTAGTGTTCCGAGTCAAAGCGATATTTTTAGCTGCACGCGATGGCTTCACCCATGAGCTGTTCCATTCCACATAAAATTCAGCTTTTCGCCAGTAAAACGCAGTCGCTTTAGGAGCGACTCGACTTATAGCTCCGCCCCAGTTAAGGAAATAGAAACCGGCTGGTGTACCTCCCTCTGCATTTTCCAGAAACTCACGCATGACTTTGAAGGCTTTATCCGGGAATGGCTGTCTGCCAAAGCCACTGGAAAACTGGTTGCTGTACCTTTGAGTGAGCACAGGATCGGGGGCTAGCAAAAACTTCGTGGCTGCCCTGTATGGCAGGTACAGAATGCTTTTTTTAGTAGGCGTTCCTACGCTAAGAATGGGTTCCAACTGACGGAGGGCTTCACTCTTCGAACCGAGGTATACCCCTAGCATGCTAACATTCCCGCCTTTTTTGGGACCAACACTTAATTCACTTCCCAGCTTGTTACTAGCCTTAGGCGCCCATACTTGCCACTTCTTCACGACTTTTTCGAACTGTTCCCATGGCCATGTGATACTAAATACAGTTGCTTTGGCTGGAGCGCGCCGCACTTTGAATTTATATTTAGTGTATACACCGAAGTTACCGCCTCCGCCACCACGTGTAGCCCACAGAAGATCAGAATTTTGCTTTTTGTTCGCCCGAATAATCCGCCCTTTAGCATCAACCATTTCGAGTTCGATTAGATTATCACAGATGAGACCCGTTGTCCTTTGCAGTGGACCAATTCCGCCACCAGGTGTTATTCCACCTATCCCAACCGTTGGACTGTCACCAAATGGGGCCATAAAACCTTGTCGAGCCAACGTATCCACGATTCTTCCTACCCGATTACCTGTTTCAACGACGGCCGTTCCGCTTTTTTTGTTTAACTTGATTCTCTTCATTTCGCTAACGTCGATGACAATACCACCATTGACTTGTGAAAGATTGGACTCTAAAGCGTGCCTCCCACTTCTCGGACGAATAGGGACTTTATTTTGACGCGCCCATCTTATCGCGTTGGCTACATCCTGCGTTTTTTGAGCAAATACAAAAACTTTAGGGAATCTGTCCGTATGCGGATCCCAGTTCTTCCGAGCCACTTCATAACCAGGGTCACCTTTAAACACCACTCGCCCTGTAAGCTTAACTTTTGAAATCACGTATCTATCCAACTCCTTAGTTATGAAAACACATAATTTTCATTAACAAATTAGGCTGATTCCATATAACCTATGAAGGAGTATCATGTTGTGTTTGGGCGTATACAAAAAGAAAAATATCGGATCACGAGCAACCTACGCTCGGGATCCGATATTTTCGAATGAAATCATTTTTCCTTATGCAATCACTTTAGTTGAATCTTGAAGACATCTCCCGCTTCACCACCAAAGACGATAAAACCACCTTTGGGAAGCAGCGTTGATTGTTGATTCGTTGCTTTTGAAAATTGAAGCACTTCACCTTTATCGTTATATACCGCATAACCTCCGCTCTCCGGAGAATCTACCGTTAACTTTTTGTTCGCCGAGCGGGAATCGATGGCATACCACCGAGCTTGACCGTTTGACGGGATCGTGGTGATGCCTGTTTTCCCACCGAAGATTGGTGTAATGGCCTCCTCCGCAATATACTCCTGTCCATCCTGAGTTAAGTACTCCGCTTCGTTCTTCGTGCGGAAATGCAGATCGAAAGCATCTCTTCCATTCATAACAGGAATCTGAACGACATTCTCTGCATTATCCGGATCAACAACTCTGGTACCATTCGCATATCCGTTCTCCACATCTACGGACAAGTTTTTGATCAGCATCGATGGAACCAGATAAAAGATCGACGTTATCTTTTCGTCCAACGCGTAATATTTCGAGCCGTTTCTAGCCTTCCATTTCTCTTTCGATGCAGTGTCCAGCGAATTGTTTTCCAATTTTTGATAATCATATGTGGTCATCGCCGTTTGGCCTAATCCGGGCAACGTGATATTCGCCTGAACTTTAAAATATACCTTGTCGTTGCTTTCTTTCTCGAAGCTGACCTTCACACTTCCATCGTTACTCGTAAATTTCCCTTCACCCGTGTACACGTAATTCTGCTCCGGGATAAGTCCTCCCTGCATAGCCGGAAGTGCGATCTCACCATTCTTAACCTCTATATCAAGGGTTGAACCTACCGTACCATAGAGGCCGGAATACGCCGTCAATTCCGTGGGCATCTTTGTTTTGACAGGTGGTGAGAGTGTCCGATCGGGCTCTATCTCGTCGATGATGCCTTGATCCGCAAGAACCTCCAAGAGAACTTTAGTGGCAAACATCTGATTATAGATAGAAGACCCGCCCGAAGATAGGACCGACATTGATATATCATGTTCCGGTATAGTGATTAACGAGGCGTGATACAACATGGTGTCTCCACCTTTGGCAAGTGCAGTAATGCCATAATCGCTGAACGGTGCAAGTGCTACAGCATCCCATCCAAGACCATAGTTGAAGGTATTTCTCTCTTCGGACACCCATATTCCCCGACGATATTCATGATTTTGCATGGACTCTGCTGCTGATTTGGACAGAATGTCCGGTTTGTTTCCTATCAACACTTCAGCGAATTGGCTTAATTCTTCTGCAGTCGAGTAGATTCCACCTGTACCGAGGATATTAGCATTTTCGACAGGCAGTTTCGTTTCAATTGTAGGCCAATACGTCTCGGATAACCGTTCTCTATCAAAAGAATCAAGTGGTGTCTTGGTTGCTTCCAACTCTAACGGATCACTGATGAACTTGGCAATAAATTCGCTGTAGCTTAATCCACTGACCCGTTCAACCAATATCTCAAGCAACTGGAAGCCATCATTGCAATAGACGGAATAGGCTCCCGGGTTTGATTTCAATTTCTCTGACTTTAGTTTGAGTAGTAATTCATCATGATTGCGGGTATCGGTATCGTCAAATAACATACTGTTTCCATAATGAGTACCATAGAGTCCGGAGGAATGGTTCATGAGCATTCGCGGGGTTATTTGGGTATACCGGGTATCTGCCATTTCAAAATCTTTAATATAGGAAGTGAGGGGCTGATCCAGATCCACTTTACCGGAATCCACCAGCATCATGGTGGCAGCCGTGACAACCATTTTGCTAACGGAACCTATTCCAAACATGGTATCCTTGTCGACTGGTGTCTTGGATGCTTTGTCCTTGAATCCAACACTGTCGGACAAAATGATCTTCCCTTCATCCATGATCGCATATTGTAAACCTGTGACACCATAATTCTGCACCATCTCTGTGGCGAGTCGCCCAGCCTGATCTTCAATCGCTCCCATCTTGTTCGTCTCTGCACTGACATCTGTCATCGGAATGACTACAAGTACAGCCGTACATAGCATACTAATTAGTTTCTTCATTATAATAACTTCCTCCCTTATGATACTGCTCATATAATTACATTCATCATATCGGGGAAGAAGCATATAGAACGATAACGAACCCTGAATGGAAAAAAACAATCCCCGAACGGTATGTTCAGAGACTGTTCATGTCAAAAGGAAGAACGACCATATTATTAAATGTCCGATGATGATTCTCGATACTCATATGTCCGCCATACTTGTCGCACATTCTCGATATATTGGTTAAGCCGATCCCGTGAAACTCGGGATTGGGCTTCTCACTCTTGAAGTGAGTCAATTTTTGCTCCACATGATTTAGAATCTGGATTACAAGTGCAGAAGCCGTGGAGTGAATTGCAACCAGGATATACCTGTCTTCGGCATGTCTAACTTTCTTGGAAGCTTCGATGGCATTATCCAACATATTGCCGAGCACAACACACAGATCATAACGGTCGATATGGAGATGTTGTGAATGAAGTTGAATACGGGTGTCGACTTTGATCCCATTTGCCTGCCCCACGGCGATGGTATTCGTAACAAGGGCATCGATAACAAGATTGCCGGAGTTCACCCGCTGGTACGCTCCTTCAATCTTATTCAATGTGAGTTTAATATGCTCACCTGCGGCATCAAGCTTGTTTTGCTTGATACACTCTTCAATGTACAGGAACTGCTGATTGGTATCATGGATGATGCTTTTCACGTTTTTGAAACTGTGCACTGTTTTCTCATAGTTGGCATCTTGATAATCCATCTGACGCTGTAATTGAACATTTTCATGTGCGAGCTGAACCTTTTCTACCATATTATCGAATAAATAAACAATGAACACATTAAGAAAAAGGGAGCCTAATACGGAAACGACATAATATATGTTTTTTTCACTATAAGTCGAGGCCACATTGATCTGATAGATCGTAATGGTAGGTACGATCAGAAACAAGAAATAATAACGATAATGCACAGCGAAACTTCTCCGTTTGGCAATCAAACGCACAATCTGGATAACAATGAACATGATACTGCAACCAAGCAACATCACTTTGGAGAACACCCAATGATAATCCACGTTGAAATGATCCCATATGCTGTAATCTGTGGAATCGATCGCACTTATAATATATACGGCAATGTAATTTACGGTTGTGAGCAGTACTGCATAGAGGATGGTAAAAGCAAGTTTTATGATGAATTCCACCTCATAGGATTGTGCCAGGCTGAAGATGAATAACAAAGCAAAAGCGGACGAAACGACAGGTGAAAATGAAGATACCAAATAGAAATACCCTAGTACGATAAATATAATGAAATAGATTACTCTGTATGGCTTCCGTTTGGACTTGCCCAGCACGGAATTGAAATAAAAATTCACCTGGAATGCCATAAGTAAAGGGACGACGAAGATGGACAAGATTACATACATATCCATATCACTGAATCCTCATGATCATATATTTGGTATAAGCATCCTTGACTTCCTTGACTTTGGAGCGGCCTATAGGCAATTCCGTACCATTTAACATGACGACTTGGGTACCCGCAAACTTCTGAACATGCATCAGGTTGATGATAATCGAGCGATGAATCTGCAAGAAACCATGATCTTTCAAGGCGGTGGCATAACCGGATAAGATGCCTTTGCTCTCATGCGAATTTTCCTGAGTCACAAATTTTAATTTGTTCTTGATCGTCAAACTCTTCATGACCTCAATCCAGAGAATATCATCGTACTTCAATAGAAGCTCTTCATAATCTGACTTAATCAGTACATACTTTTTGTCCAGCGCTTTAAAATATTGGCACAGCTTAATCATCTTCTCCTCGAAGATATCCGGCAGGATTGGTTTGATCAGATATTGAAAAGTAACCACATCAAAGCTCTCCACCATATACTCGGGATAGCTTGTCAGAAACATGATTTGCACATCCAGATACTTCATATTCCTGATTTCTTGAGCTGTCTGGATTCCGTTCATTCCGCTCATCTCCACATCCATGATGAGGATATGAAACGCGTCTCCAACGTTTTTATAATGTGAGACGAGCTGCTCACCGGATGTAAATAATGTAATTTGAAAATCAATATTCGTTTTTAGAGATAAGGAGATAAGCATCGTTTTCACAAGTTCTCTTTGGTTCTCCTCGTCATCACAGATTGCAACATTGAACATGTTTGAACATCCGCCTTTCATCGACATCGATGCTGAATTTCACTCTCAAATATACTATTTTATCACAGGTTCAAGGGCAAAATTAAGATGAAACGCATGATTGAGACCCTAAAGCGCAACAAAGCCGATCAATTTTTCTCATTGATCGGCTTTTCTTGATATCTATTGTGTAGAATCATAACACTACTTTAAAATCTCTGTTTTATTTACGCTTACCAACCGCGGTTGGACATGCGCTCTTCTGGAGCCAATTTAGAAATTTCAATGCCTTTCATTGGGGCGCCCAAGTTTTTGGACACTTCGGCAATTAGCTTGTAATCCGTGTAATGTGTTGTAGCTTCAACGATTGCACGGGCGAATTTCTCAGGGTTATCTGATTTGAAAATACCTGATCCTACAAACACACCGTCTGCTCCCAGGTGCATCATTAGTGCTGCGTCTGCCGGAGTAGCTACACCGCCTGCTGCAAAGTTTACGACAGGAAGTTTTCCATTTTCATGAACATCGTGCAGTAATTCATAAGCTACGCCCAGATTTTTTGCTTCAGCGTACAACTCATCCTTGGACATGTTTTTCACTTTGCGGATCTGGCTGTTAATCAGACGCATATGACGAACTGCCTCAACAATGTTACCCGTTCCAGGCTCACCTTTTGTACGAATCATCGAAGCGCCTTCGCCAATACGACGCAGAGCTTCTCCCAAATCTTTGGCTCCACATACAAATGGTACAGTGAACTCATGTTTATCAATATGGAACACTTCGTCTGCAGGCGTAAGAACTTCACTTTCATCGAGATAGTCCACACCTAGAGATTCAAGCACTTTGGCTTCTATGTAATGACCGATACGCGCCTTGGCCATAACTGGAATAGATACAACCTTCATAACCTCTTCAACGATGGTTGGATCTGCCATACGAGCTACACCGCCAGCTGCGCGAATATCGGAAGGTACCCGCTCAAGAGCCATAACAGCTGTTGCCCCTGCCGCTTCAGCGATTTTAGCTTGCTCTGCATTCATGACGTCCATAATGACGCCGCCTTTTTGCATCTCAGCCATTCCTCTTTTTACACGATCTGTACCTGTTTGCATGATTGTATTCCTCCTAATTTAATTTATTGTTTCACTTCAACCTATAATTTAGTATAAAATGAGAATGGACAACTAAAAAGATCCAATAATTTCGGTTTTTATTGTACCACTTATAAAAAACCTCTGGAGGGCATATGCAATTTCATGTAGCTTACAGTTCATATTTGAACCGAAAATATACCAAGATGAAGGCTCTCTATCATGCGATTCGTGATGCTATTCATGAAGGTAATCTGGTACATGGCGAGAAGTTACCATCTACGAGAGAGTTAGCTGCCACGTATCACATTTCCCGAGGCACAGTAAATCAGGTATACGATACGTTGACTGCTCAAGGTTACATTCATTCAGAGCATGGAAGAGGAACCTTTGTTGCTTATCAGTTGGATTTAAGCAATGATGCGTCCACCGTGAAAGCTTGCGCTCATCACTTATCAGCCTGGGGGAATCGTATTCAGCAGTTTGAACAGCACAAATCTCAAAGGAATTCACAAACCAATGCACAAACAAGTGATTCCAGAATAGAAAGCGACGAAGTTATTGACTTTAGCAAATATCAGCCTGATTTCTCCAAATTCCCTTACGATGAATGGAACAATCGATTGTATGCAGAGATACGGCATCGGGAGCATCACATCGAAACAACCTCAGCTCTTGTTAGTTCAACAGGGGAGCCGAAATTGCGAGAAGCCATTGCTGCCTACCTACGGCGGATGCGGGGGATTCAAGTCGATGCAGATCACATTGCAGTGACTGCAGGTTCTATGCAAGCTATAGCTCTACTCACTCAATTACTTGCAGATCCCGGGGATCATGTCGTGACGGAAAGTCCTTGTTATATTGGAATTTCACAAGCCATTGTAGCTGCGGGTGCAAATTTGATTGAAGCCAATCTCGATGGTCAAGGTGTTGTACCCCAAAACTGGGATGCACGTATGTTATTTGTCACGCCATCACGACAATTTCCTACCGGCGAAATGCTCAGCCTTGAACGCAGACAAACTTTGCTGGAGTGGGCACATCGTCATGATGCTATGATTGTCGAGGATGATTATGATAGTGAATTCCGATATCGCGGAATGCATGTTGAACCGCTGAAAACATTGGATAAAGCGGGACGCGTAATCTATCTGGGCAGCTTCACGAAAACCTTGCCCTTAGAAGTACGGCTTGGTTATGTGGTTCTCCCTCCCACTTTGGCAGACATCTTTAGAAAAGCACAGGCATTATACGAGCCAAGACCTGTCAATCTGATCGAGCAGCGGGCATTAGCAGCATTTATGACAAGCGGACAATATGAGCGTCATCTGCGTAGGATGAATCGTTTATACAGTCGCAAATTTCATCTGTTACTTAAACTTTTGAACCAACAACTCTCTACATGGTTTGATTGGGTAGAAAATGAAGCGGGGCTGCACGTGTTTGGCTGGTGGCGAGGTGATGCGTCCACTTATGAAGTCTTTCGGGCATCCGCTAGATCTGAAGGGGTTGTATACTCAGAAGTCAGCAGTTCAACGTCTGACGTTACGAAGTATGGTATCTATTTATCATTTGCACATTTGTCAGATGTTCAATTACAGGAAGGCGTATCCAAATTAAAAAATGCCGTCACAGCTCCATTGTGAGGTACTCTCTCTCGTCTCTACCGACTTTCAAAACGGAACACCAAAAATCCCCTCTTTTGTACAGGAAGATTCCACAATCATGGAATCTCTATTGACCTGTGCACCCTGAGGGGATTTTTTGGCTAATGCGAAGTCACTGGTTGATGCATCGCACCTTTCATTAAATTATTTATTGAACGTAACTTTCTCCGAACCACCTTCGAGAATGATTGACGTGTCCCGCGGCTTTGTTTCCGCGATTTTACGGCCACCTCTATATGAGTAAAGTACACCAGCCTGTTTGCGGACAGCCTCGTATTCGTTCTCTGCTTCAAGAACGATGAAGTTGGCAGGTTTTCCTACTTCAATGCCGTATACATCCTCGATATGCAACGTTCTTGCGCTGTTTTTCGTAATGAGATCGACCGAATTTACGATTTGATCATAACCCAGCAACTGCGAAGCATGAATACCCATATGTAGTACTTGGAGCATGTTGCCCGTTCCTAGCGGATACCATGGATCAAAAATGTCATCATGACCGAAGCACACGTTAAGACCAGCTTCCTGCAGCTCTTTGACGCGAGTCAGACCTCTTCTTTTTGGATACGTGTCGAAGCGTCCTTGCAGGTGAATGTTGACCAACGGATTGGAGACGAAATTGAGGTCAGCCATCTTCAGCAATCTGAACAATTTGTACGTATATGCGTCATTGTAAGAGCCCATCGCCGTCGTGTGACTTGCTGTTGTGCGAGAACCCAGTCCACGTTCGTAGGCTTCCTTGGCAACGACTTCAACGAAGCGGGATTGCTCATCATCGATCTCGTCGCAATGGATGTCGATCAAACGGTCGTATTTTTCGGCAAGGTCAAAAGCAACCTTCATCGAATCTACGCCATATTCTCTCGTGAATTCGAAGTGCGGGATGCCGCCGACAACATCAACGCCCATTTTCAGTGACTCTTCCAGCAGTTCTGCACCGTTTGGATAGGAATGAATACCTTCCTGTGGGAAAGCCACAAGCTGGATGTCGATGTATGGTGCCATCTCTTCTTTTACTTCAAGCATCGCTTTGACTGCCGTCAAGCTTGGATCTGTAACGTCCACATGTGTCCGCACATGTTGGATCCCCTGCGCCATCTGCCATTTAAGTGCTGTTTTGGAACGGGTTTTAACATCTTCATGTGTCAAGAATGCTTTGCGTTCCGACCAACGTTGGATGCCTTCAAATAGCGTTCCGCTCAAATTCCATTCCGGCTCGCCAGCCGTTAACGTTGTATCCAGATGGATGTGAGGCTCAATGAATGGTGGCAATACAAGTGAACCGTTGACGTCAAGTATTTCCTCATTTGCAGTGGCTTGCTGCTCCTGCGTAATTTGTTCGAACTTCCCGTCCTTCACGACGATATTCCATAGACCTTCTTTACCCCGCAATTTTGCGTTCTGTATAATCATTTATTTTCCCCTTTTCTTTGTTGGATTCTTTGTTAGGAACGATCAGCATCAACACGATGTAGGCCACCGCCGTACCGAGCAGTGCATTCAGTGGTGTTACTCCTGGAGCCAGTTGAGCAAACGCAACGCCGATGGCCCAAGCAACCATTGCTACCCAGTTTACAGTTTTGAAACTCATCTCGGCAAACGGTTTATAGTTTCTGCGCTTTACGAAGAAGTAGTCCGCGATGATGATGGCACCAATGGACGGTACCGCCGCGCCCAGCACATTCAGGAAGCTGACGAAATTGTTGTACATCCACATGGCAAATACTGTACCCACAATGCCGTTTACGATGACGAAGAATTTTTTCGAAATTTTAGTGATGTTGGCAAAACCAAGACCCGAAGCATATAAGGCATTATCGTTGGTTGTCCAGATATTGAGTCCAAGAACGATGATCGCGGGAATGAGCAATCCTTGCAGGAACATGACCTCCGAGATATCAGCCAGGTTATATGCCATTGCACCAACTGCCCCGAACAGGAACATAAGTGAGTTCCCAAGGAAGAAGGCAATAACTGTTGCGGTAACCGCCTGCTTGGACGTCCGGGAAAACCGAGCAAAATCGGGCGTCAGCGTTCCGCCACTAATGAATGAACCGATACAAATGGTCAATGCTGCTGCGGCGGTGAGTGTCTCTGTCGGCGTGTAATCGAGCAATCCTTGCAGACCTCCCAGTGAGCCTGCACCTTCGAACATGGAGTAACCACCGAGAATGGCAATAGCAGGAACCGCGATATAACCCAAGATGACGAGCGACTTCATACCGAAGATGGCTGATGCCGTCATAGCAAGACCAAACAACAAGATTAACAGGTACACGTTCCAATCCATCGCTTTGGCAACCGGAATTGCGAACATAGCCACGCCTACCCCGAACCATCCGACCTGTGTGAAGCCGAGCAGGAACGATGGCAGGTACGATCCTTTCGCACCAAACGCATATTTAGCAAGTAAATGTGTGGAAAGGCCTGTCTTGGCAGCGATATGCGCCAGTGCTCCTGTATAGATACCGAGCACCAGATTGCCCGCAAGCACGATGCCAATGAACTCCATGAACGTCAAACTGACTCCAAGCGTACCCCCTGCCAACATACTCGCCGAGAAGAAGGTGAAACCCAACATTACGGATAACGTCTTCCAAAAATGATTTCTCTGCGTTTTTGGCACCTCTTGCCATGAAAACTCTTGATCTTGTTTGCTCATCAGAATACCTCCAGCTTAAAGTGTATCTGATACCAAAAAAAGCAGAAAAAAAAGGCTACTCGTCAAGTTATACACTGACAAGTAGCCTCTTTTTGCATCATAATCCGCGCGAAGACACAGAGCATCCCTGAGGGGATCCTGATTCACGCGTGATTATAAAATCCGCTGCCCTTGCCAGCCTCTCTGGACTGAATTAAAGGTACCAGTATTCAATTACATTTATTATTTTAGAAAAAGCTGCACATGTCAATGTCATTATTATCCAACCGTTATAAATCCCTTCTACAGCAAGCTTTTTTTATACCTATTTATCTTTTCAAATGAACTAAAATTTATTAATAAAATCAAAGACCACGTAGTTTCCTTCAGAAGGGTCAACGTGGTCTTTGATCGTTATCTATACTCTAGGTATACTGCAGTCTGTCCTTGTACCAGACGTCGGGAATCATATCACGCTCCAGTTCCAATAATTCATGAATGATCTTGTCCGCGTCACTGATGGAACTCACGAGCGGATCGGTGAGCATCGCCCTTCTCAGCTTCTCGTAACTCTGCTCCAGAACAGCTTCGACCGTCAGCTCATGCGTATCCAGTACAAGTTCTTGCATTCCTCTTACTCCACGCGGCATCTCGCCTACATGAACTGGCTTAACTCCATCCATGCCCACATCGCACAGCACTTCCAGGAACGAATCGGCATTCATATTGGTTACCGCGCCTTGATTAAGCGTATTGATGAAAAACTTCTTCCCCAAATTCCCTACCATGTTCTCAATGATATCAGTCGCATGATCTGGGCCAAAGGTGCTCATGTAATCGGCAATCGGGATATTTCCCGCAAGAAAGTCATCTACCTGACGCCACATTTCGTCGTGACGCTGATACCTGTCCTCTGTCTCCCATATGGATAATGGCGGAATTGCGTCTGTAGTCTTGCCGAGACCTTGCCAATACCGAACGTATTCCTTCGTATGCGCCGTGCAAGTGGGGATGATTCCGAAAATATCATACAGTTCGTAGGTAATCGCATCGTTAAAAATAGCTTTTGCTCCGCGATCACCGCCGTTGTTCTCATCACCTGCCATTTTGCGCATGGCTTCCGCGATTAGGGGCATCACATTTTCCCCTTCGAATTCCGCTTTAAGCAGCCAAGTGAAATGATTGACGCCAGCGATGCGGAAATCGAATTTCTGATCGATCTCATTGGTGAACTCATCTGTCTTTTCGATGATTCCAGCTCTTACAGCGTAATAGGCTTTCTTATGCGGCATATGATGACTATCGCACAGGGCAAATGATTTAAGCTTCGGCGCATAACGATGTAATGCGATGCCATGAACGGTAGACGGATTAATATAATTAATTACCCAGGCATCAGGACATAGCTCTTCAATGTCTCTGGCGCATTCCATAATAACCGGAAGCTCTCTCATAGCCCTAAAGATTCCACCCGGGCCAATCGTATCGCCGGAACACATGCGAATGCCGTATTTTAGAGAGACTTGGCAGTCAATTCCCCGGTATTTGACTGATTGCTCTGCAAAGCTAAGCACAACGAAGTCAGCTCCCGGAAGCACTTGTCTTCGGTCCACCGAGCCCTCAATCTTTAAGGATACGTTGTTCTCCCGCGCGACCCTCTCTGCAAGGGTTACCATTTTCGAGAGCCGCTCCTCGTCCGTATCCACTAAAGCTAAAGTTCCCTGGTTCAAGTATGGTGAGTGAACCATCTGCCAGATGGATTGACGACCGAAAAACAGGCTGCCCGCCCCAATAACTACTACCTTTGGATGCTGTGTGTTTGTAGCATTCATCAATAACCCTCCTCGTAACGATATAAGTTCATTATAGGTGAGTGGGCTGGAATCGGAATGTGTGATAGTTTTCAAAACATGTCATATGGTACGATAGATAACAAGAGATAAATCCTTTGCTACATTATTAAAAAATGAAGGATGTCATAAAGTGGAGGGGTGATGAGTTGGATCAGACGCATGCAGGGATAGTAAATATGAGTATAATGGACGAACTTTCGGAGTATATAACACTTCGCATGAGCTCTTATATGGAACAAACTCACGACAGCAATTGGATGGAGCACAAGTCTCATTCCGATTATGATCTGTGGTTTATTACAGCAGGCTCCGTCCAGATCACTATTGATGGAGTCGCGCATACAGCGGACCAGGGTGACGTAGTGTTTTTTTATCCGGATATGCCCTATCTTGCTTCCGCTACCGGAGAACTGTGCCGATTCATATACATGCACTTTGATTTCAGCATTGCCGAGCAAAAGCGAATTCTGGGCGAGTTTCAACTACCGGGCATCATACCAGGCAACCTGGTTCGGGAGGAATCAACACTGTTCACCTCGTCCTATCGAAGGTTCAAGCAGGACAGTGGCGCTTCCGGAAGTTCACTTTATTTGAAGGCTTCTCTGCTTCTCGTCATTGCAAAAATTTTGGAGCTGCACGGGCAAGGTCTGTACAATGGTGAATTTCTAAAAGACCAAAAACCGAGGAAAACGGAAGGAAGTCTGGAGGTTCTGCAGAACGTATTCCCATATGTGGATTCGAATCTGCATCGTGTCATCCGAGTTAACGAGCTTGCAGCCATTGCCGGTGTCTCTGAGAAATATTTTATTTCTTTGTTCAAGAAAATTCTGGGTATTACACCGGGACAGTACATCAATCAAATCAAGATGAACCGGGCACGGGACTATCTGTATGAGAAAAAATATACGGTCCAGCAAATTGCCGGATTTCTGGGCTATCCAGATCCCTTCACCTTCTCCAAAGCATTTAAAAAATTTTACAACGTGCCTCCTTCCAAATTTGAATAGAGTGCCATAGCTAAACAAAGAGGCAACCGGTCTATGCCGGCTGCCTCTTTGTTTAGTCACTGGTTATTCATGCTTCATGTGAATGTTACTTCAGCGGTCCTCATAACGTAAAGGGTGCTTCACTCGAATACATGTCATGGAAAAATCCCCTGTACGGTATATCCTCTTCCAAACATTTAATGAGATACAACACTTCTTCGTTATCTTCCAGTTCTTCGCCAGTATGCTGCATTTCCTCAAATTGACCTAGTATATTCTCCAAGAGGGTGACTTGAATAAATAAAGGCAGCTTCTCCAACATCGAATCTTCGATCTTGGTTTCAGAAGTATAACCAGCGAGGACGGTTTCAAAATAATCATGCATGAACGCTTTGCGTTTATCAGCGTCAGGTTCAAATTGTATCCAGCCCACACCGTGTGTCCATAGATCTGCCAGATCATACATATACCAACCGAAGCATGAATTATCGAAATCATACACGGTGATCTGACCGGTATCAAAATCGATCGAGTAGTTCCCGTCGTTATAATCGAAATGGATCATCCCGAATATTTCCTGGTTTGTATCCAAACCTTTTAAGGTATTCAGGAGCTCAACCATCTTCTCCTTAAGCAGAGAGAATGATTCAGGTATCAAGTTATTGATATATTCACCTTTGTAATTATCAAAAAAATGATGCCGGCGATGGACGGGACTATATTCTTTCGATACTTGGTGCATTTTCCCCAGGACTTTACCGCAATTATAATAATGCTCGGTAATTGGAACGCCTTCCCGGTACTGATAATTGTTCTCTACTAGCAATTTTCCCTTAGCCTTGTTAAACAGGCTGACAAAAAACGTATGATGATCATAAGTGATCTCTTCCAGCAGATTGCCCTGCTTGGAACTCACCACATTCGAAACGCTAGCTCCATGATCAAACAGATACTGGACATATTCCAGTTCGGCAATGTAATCTTCCCGCTTTCTGTCAGGCAAAAAAGACACTCGGAGAATTAGCGATTCACATCCCTCTTGCTCACAGGTGTAAACGACATTCCGCCCACCCTCATGAGGTGGAATAAGCTGAATGTTATAACCCTCCAAATCGAATAACTCGGATACCAATGCCAGTACGTGCGTATTGCTGATGATAACAGCTTCGTTAAAATTAATAATAATCTCCTCCAGTAAACATTGATGGGACGGTTTCCCGCACTGCAATGTCCACAAAAGGAATCCCTGTTACGCAAATATCCTTCTGTGAACCTAAAGCACAACCACCTTGTTAGACATTAAAATTCGCTCCTTTTTGTTCAGATGTATATATCTTATCCTATAATTCCATATTATTCTATTGTTTTTGTTAATACTGCTGCCACGTAATAATATCGAATCAAAATGTCCTGGTCGTCTTCATTGGGCCATGAGTAAAAAAAGAATTGGTGAAAAGTAAAAAAAGTGCACAAACCACTTTTATCATTTCTCCGCTTTAACCCAAAAGTAAAAAAATATGCGGGTTCTCGTCAATAACCTTTATATCCCGTTCTCCCTTTCTCGTTTAGACTATTTTCAAGAAAACGTATTCAAATATGACGCTTAAGGGGGAAAGGAAATGAACAAGAAAACCAAGACTTTAATGTTGTCTTTATGCCTGTCGACCTTATTGGTCGCCGCTTGTACGAATGGAAGCAGCACCCTGAAAAGTACATCCAATACCGATTCGGATGCCAACGAGGGCGGAATAACAACCATCCACACCGTAACGTCAGAATATACTTCTGCCAAATATCCAAAGGGCGATGATATCACAAACAATGTGTGGATTAAGCGATACAAAGAGCAGTTTAATATCGATGTCAAAACAGACTGGGTCAGCGACGAGTATGATACCAAATTGAATTTGGCTATAGCATCGAATGACCTCCCCGACGTGTTTAGGGTTAATCCATCACAATTAAGGCAGTTGGTCGAAGCAGATATGGTAATGGACCTTACCGACGTATTTGAACAACACGCTTCAGAACGTCTAAAAGGCTACATGGAAACGGATGCGGACAGTTATGAATCTGGTAAAAAGGACGGCAAGCTGTACGGGATACCGCAAATGCACTGGGGATTAATTGAACAACCCGATTTTATCTGGATTCGGAACGATTGGAAAGAAGAACTAGATCTTCAGGATCCGAAATCTGTTGATGACATCAAGAACATAGCACTGAAATTTATGGAAAAGCACGGCGGATATGGCATAGCAGTGGATCAATCGCTCGATTACCTCAACCTTCTCGCCATTGCATGGAATGCGCATCCAGATATGTGGATGGAGGATACCAGTGGGAAATTAGTGTATGGCTCAATCCAGCCTGAAATGAAGAATGCACTGGCTGAGTGGTCGGAATGGTACAAGCAAGGCATTATTGATCCGGAATTTGCAATCAAAGACTTTAATGCGATGAACGCGGATATCGTAGCCGGCAAAGTGGGCGTACAGCCTTATTACCAGTGGTGGGGTTATAATCCTGGTGTTGATACAGTAGCCAATCTGGGTAAAGATGCGATCTTTTATCCGTATATCATTCCCACCATTGATGGTAAGGAAGCGAAACAATCCATCTTCTTCGCCAACAACAATTATATTGTCATGAAAAAGGGATTCAAGAGCCCTCAAGAAGTGATTAAGATTTTGAATGACTATGCTTATATCGTTGATGAAGGCAATGGCAAAGAGTCCAAAGAAACACTATCCGCTTTGCTCGACAATGATATTGCCCATGTGGTCGGGGCGTTCCGTGTACTTAATCCGAATTCAGATTACGAGCAGTTCGAGGCTGTATCAGCAGCCCTTCAATCCGAGGATACCCGTGGACTCACAACTTCGGGAATGTGGCAGAAATATAACAACAGTGTTGAGTTTATGAAGAATGCAACACCGGGAGCAGTTGGTGATTATTTACAACAAGGTGCTCCAAAGAATGCGTATGGACTGGCTAAGAAAGTACTCGATAGCGAGAACTACACAAAGACGGCACTATGGGGTGTTTCACCGGAGGTGCTGTCGAGCTACGGTACAACGCTGGATGATATCCTGACGGAAGGCTTCACCAAGATCATTATGGGCAGCGAAAGTATTGATTATTTCGAAGCTGTTGTCCAGAATTGGCGAGCAGCCGGAGGCGATGAAGCAACCCAGGCAGTCAATGACGCCTATGGAAAATAATAATGCGGTTGCCAAGAACGGAGGAATAATGAATGCTGAGAAAATGGAAACAGCAGAGTCCCTACCATCTCATGTTGATCCCGAGCCTAGTCTTGGTCTTCATCTTTAGCTATATCCCTTTTTATGGGCTTATCATTGCATTTCAAAAATACAATCCGGGTCTCGGCTTTAACTCTCCATGGGTCGGATGGGACAATTTT
The DNA here is from genome assembly GCF_010747435.1 of Paenibacillus sp. ALJ109b. Classification (NCBI taxonomy): domain Bacteria; kingdom Bacillati; phylum Bacillota; class Bacilli; order Caryophanales; family Paenibacillaceae; genus Paenibacillus; species Paenibacillus sp. ALJ109b. Next base: position 138,868 of record NZ_JAAIFP010000027.1, on the reverse strand, counting down.
TCGCATGTATTTAGTCAGCCGAACTTCGTAAGAACCATATGGAATACGCTGTATATGTCCGTCTTCAAGATTATCGGCGGCATTATCGTGCCCGTTATTTTCGCTTTACTGCTTAACGAGGTACTGCAAAGTGGAATCAAACGTACATTTCAAACACTAGTATACATTCCGAACTTCCTCTCTTGGGTCATTATGGCCGGCATCATGCTGGATATACTTAGTTCCGATGGCATCATTAACACATTTCTAGGTGTATTCGGGATTGCACCTATCTCTTTTCTGGGCACACCGTCCATATTCCCTTGGACGATGATCGTGAGTGATATTTGGAAAGGCTTCGGATTCGGCACGGTTGTATATCTAGCAGCCCTGACCAGTATTGACCCTGGTCTATATGAGGCTGCGGTAATTGATGGAGCCAAACGGTGGAAGCAGACTATCTATATCACTTTGCCCCTCCTCATGCCAACGATTGTCTTAATGACTGTGTTGGCACTTGGTAACGTCCTCAATGCCGGATTCGATCAAATCTATAACCTGTATTCCCCTGTCGTGTATCAGACTGGAGATATTATTGATACCTATGTGTACCGTCTGGGAATTCAACAGGCACAATATTCGATTGGTACAGCTGTCGGATTATTTAAATCCATTATTTCTAGTGTTCTCGTTGCCGTTTCGTACTTCCTGGCTTACAGGGTTGCCGGCTATCGTATCTTCTAAGGAGGAACTATCATTATGATCTATGATAAAAGTATGGGCAGGCGTTTGTTCCATATCCTAAATTACACGATATTGCTTCTAATCTCCCTACTCTGTATCCTTCCATTTATCAACCTGTTGGCTGTTTCATTCAGTAGCAGTTCCGCTGTATCTGCGGGAAGTGTTACGTTCTGGCCAGTTGAATTCACAACTAAGGCTTATGAATTCGCATTAACTGGAGGGTCATTTTTCTCCTCTCTCTGGGTGGCGATCCAACGAACCGTTCTCGGAACGTTTGTAAATCTGGTTCTGATCGTGCTCACGGCCTATCCACTATCCAAATCCAAACAAAAATTGATGGGCCGTAATATCTATATGGGATTTTTCATTGTGACTATGTTATTTAGCGGAGGATTAATTCCTACCTATCTGGTGGTCGTCAAAATGGGATTGATTGATTCAATTTGGTCTCTGATTCTGCCCGGAGCTCTGCCCGTGTTTAGTATGATAATTCTTATGAATTTCATTAGAGGTTTGCCAGAGGAGATTGAAGAATCAGCGATCATCGACGGAGCCGGGCCTGTGCAGGTATTGCTTCGTATTCTACTGCCGCTCCTCAAGCCCGCTCTCGCAACGGTCGGTTTGTTCAGTATCGTAGGTCATTGGAATTCATGGTTCGACGGCATTATCTATATGAACAATCCAGCCAATTATCCATTACAAAGCTACCTGCAGACCCTGCTGCAGAGCTTTGAGCAAATCATGCTGAAATCTGGATCAGACTATACTCAACTGTTATCGATGATGAATGCCAGAACTGGGCGCGCCGCTCAAATGTTCTTGGGTGCCATTCCGATTTTGCTCGTTTATCCGTTCTTGCAGAAATACTTTACCAAAGGTTTGGTACTCGGTAGCGTCAAGGGATAATTAAAAGAGCTTGCAGTTATCCTGCAAGCTCTTTTGATGTGTTCACCCTACGAAACATAGTTGGAATCGTTCTACTATGGTAAACATATGCATCAATTCATGTATGACTATCTTATTTCTATGATGGCAGGTAACAGAATGGTAAAAGTCGTGCCTTCTCCAATCTGACTAGCCACCTGTATTCCATAAGACTTGCCGAAATGAAGTTGAATACGTCGCTGCACATTATGCAGGCCGATTCCTGTTCCTTTGTCTGCTTCGAGCTTATCTTCCATAAAGTTCTGGATCGTATGTTGATCCATACCAATGCCATTATCGCAGACTTCGATCACAATATCACTGCCCTGCGGTTGAATTCGAATGGCAATGATTCCGTCCTCTTCAATTTCGGCCAGTCCATGAAAGATCGCATTCTCCACAATGGGCTGCAGAATCATTTTGGGCATACGATAATCAAGCAGTCTATCCTCAATCTCATATTTCATCTGAATACAATCGTAGTATCTGACATTCTGAATCGTCACGTAATTCGCTATATTATCGATTTCCTCACGAATCGTTACAAGGGTTCCATCGGATCTAGTTGCATAACGAAGCATCGAGATTAATGCATCAGTCATTTCCACGATTTTGTCAGCCTGCTGCATGGAGGCGATCCATTTCACTGAACCCAAAGTATTATACAGAAAATGAGGCTTGATCTGGTCATGAAGCGCACGCATCTCGGCCTTTGCTTTCTCTATCTCTTCCTGTTGCATCCGCTCAACCATACGTTTCAATTCATGTGACATCTTGTTAAATCGAACCGATAAATGCCCAATCTCATCGCGAGAACGAATATGTTCAACTTGTTCAAACTGCCCCTTCTCTACCAAAGAGATATTGCGCAGCAGCTTCTTGATGGGGGTGGTGATGACATGAGATAGAAAAATCGAAATAATGGCAGCAAAAAGAACCAGGACAATGGACAGTGTCACCAGATTATGCCCTAATATTTTGCCGTCGGCAGTCAGCTCATCCAAAGGCATGTATAAGTAAGTAGTCCATTTCTGCTGACTAAGTGGACTGGTCACCACAACATTTAATGATTCCGGAGGACGAACGTTGTCCCGAAACAATGTACCGATTAAGCGGTCATTCACGTTATATACAATCTTGTCATTCTCATCGACGATCATAAACCTGGAACGTAGCCCTTCCTGCAAGTTACGATTAACGATTTCGATGAACTTTATATCAATGCTGACGACAATCACGCCAAGCAGTTCCCCGCTAGCCACATCATGAATTTTACGAGCGTGTGACACTGCCAGAATTTTATTCTCCAATTGCTCATCGATTCGGGTTGTCAATGTGATGGTTCGATCATTTTCATGCATGAACTTTTTAAACCACAATTCGTTCGCCACTTTGAAGTCTGGATCAATAGGCTGGTTCGGACTGACGAACAGATCTTTTCCACCATTCAAGTTGTAGAGGTAGATGGAAAATACGCGATCCTTCATCATGATATAATTCATCAAAATATTGTACGCAGCAATCTCATGTTGTTCATCACCCTTTCGCAGAAAATCCTGGATCGGAAAGCTTCCTTCATGGGTTGCAGATAAATTGTCGCTAAGTCCATTACTAGCAAGCAGCGTGATTTTCTCAATCTCCTTTAGGAACTCGTCAATGCGAATATTCGTCTGTTTGGCCAGATCATTGAGCAGATTAGTATAATTCTGTGCCAGTAATCGCTCAGAGGAGTAATACGAACTGATCGTCATCACAAGTACTGGAAGAATGATGACTGTAATGCATATCACCATGATTTTGTACTTGATTGGTAAGAGCCGGGAATGCTTCATATGCTGCACCTCTATTCACGGATTACATGAATTCCTGCTGTCGTTCTCGATATTCCTCAGGAGTAAAACCTACCGATTTTTTGAAAATCTTACTGAAGTACGTGTAATTATGGTAGCCCACCTTGTCAGCGATTTCATATACTCTTAGTTCCCTGCTCAATAGGTAAGCCTTGGCATGTTCAATCCGAACACGTGTCAGGTAGGTGATAAAGTTCTCTCCTTTTTCCTGCTTAAACAATCGGCTGAGATACGAAGGATTGACACTGATCTGGCTAGCAATACTTTGCAACGAAATATCCTCGGCATAATACTTGTCCATCAACTCAATTGCGAGGTCTGTGTAGGAACGTTCCTGCATGATCTGGGAATCGGTTTTAAAGTAATACGCAATATGAGCCAGCATATCTTGGTGAATATCCTCCCAATACTCCCCCCTCAAAACGATTTCGTAAGGCGATCTTTCAGTACATGAAGGCTTGCCTCTTTCAGTAGCTCGTGAGAGATGGGAGTGTATGGTTTCCATCACCCTGATATATTGCTTGCGAATACTGCTCTCATCTGCACGTTGCACCTCCAGATCAGAGCGAATTTCTTCAAGGAATTCCTCCGCCTTTGTGTCATCTTTACTCACCCATAATTTGAGGAAATCTCGTTCCTGCTCCGGACTGAGCACTCCATTCACTTCTCTCCGAGATGGAGCTTGAATCACGTCCGCGTAATACAGTATCTGGCTACTGCCTTTAAAGAAACTTTGTTTTAGAGCAAATTCCGCTTCTCGACATGCCTTTCTTAAGCCATGGAAATCGGAAGCGATTGTGCTTACACCCGCTGAGAGTGACAGATTCATAAAATCCTTGATTGAAGACAGAAGCTTATTACATAGTTTGTTTAGATCAGCTTGCACAGACTCACTCCCAGGAAGAACATTGACAATAACCCAATATTCAGAGGAGCTTTCCACGAAAATCTCTTTCTCCCATTTGGATGGAATGATCTCTTCCATAATATTCAGAATAGAGAATCGAAGTAATTTTTCCCCCTTCTCGACATATTTCCTCTTCGCTTCCTCGTAATAGTTCACAATAAACTGGATGACGACCAACTTGTCTGATCGTATACGGAAATGCATTTCTTCAGCTTTGGAAACCATATCCTTTTCATTTATGAATCCGCTTACAACATCTTGGAAGAAGCTATCTTTTAGATGTCTCAGGCTCTTGAAATAGTCATGTGTCATAAATGGTACGTTGGTCTTAGTGTCACGTTCACTTTTTAGTTTCTCTTCAATGGTGGTAAGAAGATCAACTAGAGAGGTTTCTGTAATCTCACTTTTAATCAAGTAGTCTACAGCCCCAAGCTTCAGTGCCTCTTTTACATAATGGAATTCGTCAAAATTGCTCAGGATGACATATTTACAGGTTTTCAATAAACAAGATGCCTCTTGTATGAGCTCTAACCCATCCATGATCGGCATCTTGATATCGGTAATAATTAGATCAGGGGTCACTTCTAACGCGAGTTCCAACGCTTCCTTCCCGTTCCCCGCTTCTCCCGCAACATAGAAATTGTAATCTTCCCAGTTTAGCATGGAACGAATTCCAACCCGCATGAGCAGTTCATCCTCTACGATCATCAGTTTATACATGAGCATCCTCCAACATGAACCATTTTCACTATTTTACCATTAAACCAATTATTGCAAAGATGTCTAGCCGCCCTATTAATTGTGATTTTTAGGCATGGAATTTGAATGAGTTCGCAAAGGATTCATACACGAAAACGATGAATGGACAGACCATTTGGTTTATTACAAAAATTCCAGTTACGAGCGTATCACTGTTCAGAAAAGATAATGCCTTAGCATGATCAACGAAACGCAAACCCAAACACTAAAAATACTGATTCCGTATGTTGGAATCAGTATTTTTGGTCATCACTAATCGTGCTTTAATCCGTTCTCACAGGTAACTTGCCCCCAGCTTTCCGTTGGCCAACTAGAACTTTAATCCCTGCTGTCGTATTGGGCTCCTGCTTTCCATACACGGCAAGCCCTGAGCGCACATTCTGCAAATAAATCATCTCGTACGGGTTGCCAAGCGACAATAGGGAGTAATGCTGATTACGCCTATTCATCGTATCAATCAAGGTTTGATAATCGGACCAACCGAACTCACTGGCCACGTTACGGAACTGGTAAGATGCGAGAATGACGTAGTCGGCCTGTCCAATCACCTGAAGGACTTCATTCGTCTTCCCTTGTCCAATAAGAGAAATTTCTGTCTTTAAGGATAGGTTACTTGCAGCTTGTATCAATTGCTTCTCGAGCTGCTTTCCCTGTTCCTGTTCGGCTGCGAGAATAACAACCCGGTCGCCTTGCTGAATTTGATCCGGAAGTATACCCTCGCGGCTGGCCAATACGGTGACCGCTCGCTCGGCAATTTCCTGCTCCACCGCCCGATGCTGCTTCGATCCAATGACAGCGTTAAGCTCGGTTAGTTTTTGCACTAGAGTCTGGCTGTGTTCAAACAATCCATATTTGGCTTTCAGCTCCAAAATCCGCTTCACTGAAGCATGAATGGTTTCATCTGGGATCTTCCCGCTCTTCACTGCGTTCACCAACGTTTGATGGGCAGCTGCCGGATCTTTTGGCATAAGGATGATATCAACACCTGCGGAGACAGCACGTTCCACGGCTTTATTCTCCCCAAAATGCTCCGCAATCGCATTCATGGTAAAAGCGTCAGAAATGATCAGACCTTCGTATCCCAGTTCCCCCCGAAGCAGTCCGGTCAGCACCTTTTTGGATAAGGTGGCAGGTATGGGCACACTCTTTCCATCTTTGAGTGAAGTGACATGCTCGTTATCAATGGCAGGGAAAGCAATGTGTGCAGTCATGATCATCTCGACCCCGTTCTCAATCGCATCCCGAAATGGTTTTAATTCTACCGCATCAAGTCGTGCGCGGTTATGTGTTAGCACAGGCATACCGAGATGGGAGTCTACGGTCGTATCCCCATGCCCTGGGAAATGCTTGACTGCCGCGATCACACCAGATTGCTGTAGACCCTTTATCGTTGCGAGACCAAGCCGCGTCACCAAATCCGCGTCTGAACCAAACGATCGTATGCCAATGATTGGGTTGTCTGGATTGCTGTTAATGTCGAGCACTGGCGCAAAGTTGATCTGTATCCCCAGTGCCTTCAACTCCTCTCCTGTCAGCTGACCAGCCGCTTCAGCTAGTGCTGTATCTCCCGTTGCGCCAAGCGCCATCTGCCCCGGCAGATTCGTCCCGCCCGGTATCCGCTTAACGACGCCTCCTTCTTGGTCGATGCTAAGAAATAAAGGAATGTCGCCGGCTTCCCTTTGCATGTCATGTGTGAACGTTGTAAGCTGCCTGATATCTACAATATTTTTGTCGAAAAGAATAAGCCCGCCCAAATCTTGATCATGAATGCTGTGTTTCAGTCCTTCATTAACGGTCGTAGTCACTTTACCGTTCCATTGCCTAATGTCAGGCATAAGCATCTGGCCGACTTGCTCGCTTACGGTCATATAGGATATCAGCTTGTCCCAATCTTGTGTACGAATGGCTGCTTCACGTTCGAATCGAATCACTCGTGACATAAATACAGCATATTCCGCTCGCGTGACCGTTTGATTCGGACGATAAGTACCATCCGAATATCCGCCGACCAAGCCGTTGGAGCTCAAGATCAGAATAGGCGCTTCAGCCCAATGTTGTTTCGTATCTGTCCAATTGGCTGTTTGCTTGCCTTCCAAGAGTGAATACGCACGCGTAAGAAATGCTGCAGTTTCGGCACGGCTAAGCGGTGCATCCGGACGGAAAGAGCCGCCAGGAAATCCGCTGGCAAGTCCGTTTTTTGATGCTAACGCGATTTCCCGATAAAAGGGGTGAGTTGTCGGAACATCCGAATAAGTCGTTGTACCTTCCACCGGTTTCTCCAGCTCTTGAGGATAAAGCTCTCGCACCATAAACGTGACGGCTTGTGCCCTTGTTACTAACCCTTGGGGCTTAAATATTCCATTTCCATATCCTGCGACTGTTCCTCGTTCGGCCATATACTCGATACCGTCTTCTGCCCACTTCGAATGCTGCAGATCGGTAAAACGTTCTTCCGCATCTGCACTTCCTGCCCATATGAGCATAGAACCGAGAACGGCACCGAATATCGCTATCATTTTTAGTTGCATCTTTTTCACCCCTGTTGCTATCTTTGTAAGAAGAATAGACGCTATTGATATATGTTTTGTTGCGTTTGGTTGCTGTTCTTATCGCACTGGTACATGATAGACCCCTATGAACACTTGACTGTTATCGAAGCATCTAAGATAATTACAGTTTGACTAAAAAATTCCTTACTAGAGGATCATTCATTTGGAAGGGGGTGCTCGTTATTAACTGGTTAAATGATCTCTATAAGATAAATAAACGGGAATCAAAAAAGGAAATCGAACGATCTTTGGTTAACGCCATCTTCCGAATCTATGATCGGTTCCCTCGAATTGGTCTTAGAGAGCGAATCGGGCAGCAAGAAATGTCTCTCGATATAGCCGATGCTTATATCCACGGGCATAACGCCATGATTGAAGCTGGTGTCGGAATCGGCAAGTCTTTTGGCTACCTGATACCGAGCCTGCTCATGAATCAAATGTCGCAGAAACCGGTCATTATAGCTACATCCTCCATTCAGCTTTCGGAACAGATACATAAAGATTTAAGGGTCATTGGTAGCCGGTTGGGCTTCACAACGGTTCGCACTGTCGTTGGGAAAGGTATGGGCCAGTATGCCTGCCGAAGTAGGGCCGCGGAATGGATCAGGCCTGATGATCCGAACACCTCACTGTCTACCCTTGCCCAGCGCATTTTAGATTTTGAAATTGATGAAAGAGCGGATATTAAAGCTGGAATTAGTGATGCCGAATGGTCCAACTTTTCCGTAAATGATTGTAAATTTGAACGTTGCCATCATAAAAATGCATGCTTGTTTTACGATATGAGAGCTAAATTAAATGCAAAGGCTCATGAGATTGATTTTATTATTGTGAACCAGGACCTGCTCATACGGGATTTGATGAAGAAAAAAGAAGGCACCAAGAGTATCATCTCGGAACAGCCTGCCCTGATCGTCATTGATGAAGCGCATAATCTGGAAGCAAAAGTTCGAGATGCCAGAACGCTCGAGTTCACTTATCGGGGAATCAGCCGCATTCTGGATACCACTGTGCAGCTTCTCACGAAGCAGTCCGGGGATAAAAGTCTCTTCTCACAATCCAAGTTTATAAAAAAATGTGTTGAACGAATCTTCCTACAAATAAACGCGGATCTGCACCACCATGCCAAGCAGGATAGCGACCGTATAAAAGTGTCGGAGATCAAAGGAATACCGTTATATCAAGTCTCGAACGATTTGAAAGATCTCAGTCTTCGCCTTTCCATTTTGACCTCCCGTCACGAGCGGGAGATTGATGACGCTTTTGAAGCTATAAACGAGCTTATTAACCTCATCCATGTTTTGGCTGAAATAGAGGATAACTATCTCATATGGGCAAGCAGTCCCTTGGGAGTAGCCACGATCAGCATCTGTCCCAAAGATATAAGCCAATTTCTGAAGTATGCTTTGTTTAATGGCAAGGCGCATGTTATTCTAACGTCGGCTACGCTGTGCCAAGGTGGGGAGACACTGGAGGAACAATACTCTTATTTGACGCAGTCCCTCGGTTATAAGGGTGATTTTATGGATCGAAAATCCTCCCCTTTTGATTACACCAACCATACCATGATGTACATCTCGAACGAAGTCCCATATTACCACCATGACCAGCGCGAAGACTATCTTGAAGCAGCCTACAACGAATTGGTTCAACTCTGTAATTTAACACAAGGAAGAACGATCGTCCTTTTTTCAGCAAAAGAGGACATGAGGTACATTCATAAGAAGTTGATTTCGAGGACGAATGAATATCCATGGGCAGTTCATGTTCAGAAAGAGGGATCTTCCCAGGACAGTGTCATCGCCGAATTCAGGAAAAGCAAAGGTGTGCTCCTGGGTACCGGTGTATTCTGGGAAGGCGTGAATATCGAGGGTTCTGACCTGTCACAGGTCATTATTTTCCGGCTGCCCTTCCCTGTTCCTTCAGACCCTATTTATGAATATAAGGCATCTGTAACGAAGAATTCGTTCATGGAGGTGTTTGTACCGGATATGCTTCTCCGGTTACGGCAAGGAACTGGACGCTTGATTCGCAGTGAAACGGATCTTGGCATACTCAGCATACTGGACTCCCGTCTCAGCGCAGCGGCAAAAAAGAGTTACCGGGAACAGGTGCTGGACACGCTACCATTCAAAGAAGTGACTGAGGATTTTTCGATTTTGGAGAAATTTGTTCAACAAAAAGGGATACGACGTACAGATTGAAAGTGGAACAGCCCAACCATAAAACTGTGCAAATCACATGAAATCGGCCCTTCCGCCCATAAAGCGGAGGGGCCTATTCAATGCTTGAAGTAAGATGTATGCTACAATATATTCCAGATCTAAGAATCCCAAAGGAGGCATTTACATGGTTGAAAGACCGACTACAGAGGAGTATGCAGCTTTTTATGAAGGGTACATCCAGCTTGTTCCTGAAGGGAACATCATCGAACAGTTAGAACAGCAGGCCAACATCGTACAAACTTCGCTTTCTTCATTGACAGAGGAGCAAGCAAACTATCGTTACGCCGAAGGCAAATGGAGCGTGAAAGAGGTCATCGGCCACCTTTTGGATAACGAACGCATCATGAGCAGTCGATTGCTTCGCATCGCCAGAGGTGACAAAGCGAATCATCCTGGCTACGATCAGGACGTGCTTATGCAGAGCCAACCCTTTAACGCGTATACCGTAGCCGATTTGAACGAAGAATATGCCGTCACACGCCGTTCAACCATTCTTATGCTCCGCCACCTCACGCCGGAAGCTTGGCTCTGTAAAGGGATCGTCAGTGATAATCCTGCTTCAGCTCGATCGATCGCCTACATTTTGGTTGGACATGAGCTTCACCATTTATCAGTACTTCGCGATCGTTATTCGCTGGATGTGAAATTATAATCACAACTAAATTATATTTCTGGCTTCTTCTACAATTTGATTGATGATATCGCCTGCCGATTGGTTATCTGTTAACATTCTCGTTCCCTGACCTGCCCAAAGGGCCATATACTCCGGATTATTTTGCTTAGCAGAAGCATTTCTAATCTCGCGAGTTAATGTATTTTGGGTAGGAAAGGTTAGCGGCTTAATACTGGATGCTTCCCAATGTTGTATAAAGTCGTTCTTGATGCCACGCGCTGGTCGGCCAGAAAAAGCATTCGTAATTACGGTGCTTTCCTCTGTGCTATGAAGTAATGCACGTTTGTATACCTCATGTGCGCCAGACTCAACTGATGTTAAGAAACGAGTCCCCATTTGTACACCTTGAGCTCCCAAAGCGAGTGAAGCCACCAGTCCTCTGCCATCCATAATTCCTCCGGCAGCAATGACTGGAATATGGACGTGATCTACAATTTGTGGGACAAGTGCCATAGTTCCGATATTTGCTCCACTGAGCTGAGATGATACATCAAAAGTTCCTCGATGCCCTCCTGCTTCACTACCTTGTGCAACAATGACATCACTTCCGCGCTTCTCCGCTTGAATAGCTTCCTCTACCGTGGTGACCTTACTCATAATTTTGATGCCTAACGATTTTGCCTTCTGCATATGAGACTCGGAAAGCAAGCCAAACGTTGTACTAATAATCGGAACTTTTTCGTCCAGCAAGATGGCAAACTGTTCTTCAAAATGATTGGGTGTACGTATTTCATCTTGAGCACGCTGCTTCACACCCAAGGATTCTCGAATCGGTGTCAACTCTCCGTTTACCGCCTCAAAATTCGTATAATGATCCGGTCCAATATGAGCAAAAATATTTACGGCAAACGGTGCTTGCGTCAGTTTTTTTATCTCGTGTATAGCGTTTCTTAGTTCCTCAGGACTCATATACGCAGCGCCTAACGTCCCTAACCCACCTGCATTAGAAACCGCAGCGACTAGGGGTGCCATGTTTGCAATACCGGCCATCCCTGCAAGAACGATTGGATAACGAATATGGAAGCTTTCACAGAACTTACTGTTTAATTGAATAGACATCGAGGTTCCCTCCTCATCAATTCGGATTCCATTCTTTATAGTTTACATCGAGTTTATCCATCTTGTATAATCCGTAAATCAGATGTTACATATCATGATTTCAGATAGATTGTTTTCTAAAGGAGGGTCAACTTGGATATTCACTTGCTGGAGATTTTCATCCAAACCGCTCATGAAGGAAGTATTTCCAAAACAGCTAAAAGCCTAAATTATGCTCAATCCAATGTTACACACAAAATTCAACAGTTAGAGGCCGATCTTCAGACCGTCTTATTTTACCGTCACAAAAAGGGAGTTACGCTTACTCCTTCTGGACAAGTTTTAGTAGGTTACGCCGAAAAGATTCTAAATACCATTAACGAAGCTAAAGCCGCCGTAGGAAGCAGCTCCACTCCTTCAGGTCCTCTCATTATCGGTTCTATGGAAACAACTGCAGCAGTCCGGCTGCCTTCCGTTTTCGCGCAATATCATTTGAAATATCCAAATGTAGATTTCTCATTAGTTACAGGGCCAACAGAAAAGCTGCTTCATGGAGTCCTGCATTATGAACTGCATGGAGCTTTTGTTTCCGGTCCGATAGAACACCCAGATCTCACGCAGGACAAAGTCATTGAAGAGAGGCTTGTTCTTGTTACTTCACCCAACCATCCCCGGATACAATCGATTCATGATTTACAAAATCATACGATGCTCGTTTTTCCCAAAGGATGTTCATACCGAGCCAAGCTTAACACTCTCTTACAAGAAGAAGGATTATTGCCTGTGAAATTAATGGAATTTGGAACCCTGGAAACGATAATTGCTTGTGTTAGTGCAGGTATGGGTATTACTTTACTTCCTTATTCCATCATTGCGGATTATGAAGTACGTGACAAGGTAACCTGCCACTCCTTACCGGAAAAGTATTCTTCAGTAACGACCATGTTTGTTAAACGAAAAGACACCCTCATTACACCGGCGCTATCTGCTTTTTTAGATGAAACTAAGAAAGAAATTCTCCAAAGCTAGCTGCACCGATAAAGCAAAAAAAGCCGCTAAACCAGCGACTTTCAATGGGGCTATGCTCTGCTTTCTCCACATGCGCTTTTGCCCACTTCAATACTCTCTCTTGATTACAAAAAATGAGCCCCGAATGGTTCCAGCTAACTTAGATTTCTGTCTGGCAAACTTAAACTTGCCTTCCAACTCCGCTGGAACTTCCATCCCCTCAGAAAGCTTAAAACCCACGGCCCGCTTCTTAGGGTCATCCACCGTATACATGACATTGAGTCCAAGACCATCTTCATAAAAGACGTAGGAAAATCGAATGTTTTCTACTTGAAAAGCCGACGTTTCTAAAGGCTTGGCTGCAAACTCAATATCACGTTCTTCCTTCAAAATTCGTGTTACATAGTCAAGGGTGTCCTGACTTTCGCCAGCAGGAACAACCGTAAATTCATGCTTATATTTGTTCATAAAGTAACGGGCTTCATTCGCACGCAAACCTGCAAGTGCTGCTGCTACTGGTGAAGACTCTAATCCGACCGTAGACACATTTTTAAAATCAACGATATACGACATTTTGATCTCTCCTTCAAGTTTATTTCTTAACAACAGGAATCCATATTTCACCAAATAACAAGCCGTTACGTTGTCCCATCTCAACCGTAGTATTTGGCCCACCGACATAAGCATAATCCGTTTCCGTTGGAAGGACTTGACCAAAAGCAACCCCAGTAAGGTTATTACTTAACTCATCAGATGTTGCTCCTTCCCCCTTAACGATCAGGTATTCACCTTTAGGAAATTGGATCACTCTGGTTGCTTCTGGCAGTGTTTCTTCTGTCATGACGCCAGCATAATGCATCATCTTGTTATTCACCGCTTCGTTCACGGCAAAAATATAGTCATTTGTCGCTATTGCTTTTAAAGAGTCCAGACTTCCATCTTCTTTCACACCCGACCAAAAATCAGCCTTTTCTTTGTTAATACCAGCATAGTCTGTGTAGTTGCTCTTAAGCTCAGTTCCAATACCCAAAACGATAAAGCTGTCTTTTTCTTCAAAATTATAATTACTCATTCGTAACACCATCCTCTTTTAAATTTATCAATGCATTTGTCTTTTCGCTTGATGGGTTTATAATAACCTTAAATCATGTCAAATTATGATACTGTTTAGGAGGCCCCGATGAAAAAAGTTGAACGGATTAATATCATCATGAGATATATTAACAACCGTGCTCACTTTACCATTTCTGAAATCATGCGGGAATTTAACATCTCTCGTTCGACTGCTATTCGAGATATCCGAGAAATTGAAGCTATGGGTATGCCACTTGTCGCTGAAGTTGGAAGGGATGGGGGTTATTTTGTCATGAACAACTCTGTCTTGCCCACGGTCCGCTTTACGGATAATGAAATTAAAGCTCTTTTTCTCGCCTTTATGGCAACCCGAAATCAACAACTCCCTTATCTAAAGAGCCGTCAGTCTTTAACCGAAAAGTTACTGGGCCTCATCTCCGAAAATCAGCAAGATGACCTTGTTCTTTTAAATCAAATATTGCTTTTTGAAGGGACCAATCCCCATAATCCCGACTTGCTTGATCTGTCAGACCTGCCCCACCCTATGTTGGAAAAACTCATCCAGCTTCTTCTAATAGAAAGCTCTTTGTTGGTTACCGTCCAAGAAGAAAGGGAAATAAAGTCGTATCCCATTTATCTCCTGCACCTTTATCGCGAAAAAAGCCTATGGATCATTGAAGGCTTCGACTTAGAGGAGGAAAAGAGAAGGATTTTATCTGTCGACAATCTCACCCATATTGAACCCTTTCCTACGAAGAAAAAGGTAAGTAAGAAAAAGATTTTAGAAAGATTAAGTAAGCAGGAAGAAATGATCAACCTTGTCCTTGAACTTGGTCCAAAGGCGATTGCACAGTTTAAGAAATATCATCCTTTAAAGCTTTCACTTTCTTATACGAACCCTTACCAAACTACAGCCGTGATAAAGACGTTTATCAACGTTCATCATGCAGAAGAATTAACGGAAATAACCAATTGGTTGCTTTTCTTAGGTGGAGATATCAAAGTTAAGGAGATGCCAGAAGAAATTTTAGCAGGTGTACAAGAGAGATTAAGCTTATATTGCCCTTAAGTAGCGGATAGTTAAAACCAGACTTTGAACTTAATCGTGCTTTTTATTATCTGCTGTTTCTACTGAGATCTACTATGGGACATTATCCCAATTGCCCTAAGCTTTAAGGAAACGTTTAGCGATAAAAAAAACGCATTGAGGAATTATCTCCTCAACACGTTTTCTGGCGATCTACAAATCGCTTATATCATCTGTTATTGTTAAGCTCTTCAAAGCACTTAATATTAGTCTCGAAATCAGGCACAGTTTGAGATTCTTCAGCTTGTTTAACTAATCTTACAACCATATCATTATAAGGTGTTGAGATTTGTTTGCCTGAAGCTGACCGTGGAACTACTCCATTGATATAATCAATTTCGGTCTGCCGTTGCTTTTCGAGATCCTGTAGCATGCTTGCTTTTAACAGTCTGGAGGACTCCATGAGAACCCGAAGTGTTTTAATTCGTTCCGGGATATCCTTATCACTTTGTATTTCCAAAGATTCAATATCAAAGCCACCCATCGTGGCAAATTTCACACCATTTGCGTGTCCAACTTTGATCGTTTCATCGGCAATACGAACGGCACTTATAATACTAATATCATGATCAAGCACGACGCCATACTCCACGTTTAGTGCTGCAGATAGACCGCTAAATGCATTGTTAATAAGCAATTTAGACCACTTCGTGCCCACCAGGTTATCGGAAATATGTGTTCCACCCACAAGGTCTAGTATAGATTTGATCTGTTGAATTCTTTCGGTTGTTTCACCATTTAATTCGCCGATTTGAAAAGCGTACTGCTTAAAGCGATTGAACTCTGTTGTAAGTCTTGATACTCCCGGTTCAATAAACGTAGCACCAAATTCAACAGATCCGGCAATGACCCGTTCTCGGCCAACAATGGAAGCCACCTTTTCTTCAGGGATACCGTTTTGCAAGGAAAGCACAACACTTTGGTCATCTAAAAACGGCAACAGGTCTTGTAGAACGGACTCGTTATATAGCTGTTTAGTTAAAAGCAAGACTAGATCATAAGTTCCTGACATGTCGTCAGGAGTAATGGCCTTCACCTTTGCCTGAAAATCCGTAGTGCCAGTAATTTGGGCCCCTGTCTGGTTTAATGCGTCAACATGTGCTTGATAGACATCGATCAACTCTACATCTTGTCCGCCGGCAGCAATATATGCACCAGCAATGGTTCCTAAGGAACCTGCTCCTAAAATTGCAATTCTCATATGGAATTCCCCTACCTTTTCTGTTTGAATGCTTTTAATGACGTTTATTTTTCATCAGCTAAATAATCATATATAACTGTTGGAGAAGGCAGCGAAAGCTCTGTTATGATATGGGAAGCCGAAACAACCTCAAGTACAGGCAAATCTGCCATCGGCGCAAGAGCATGAGCGAATAGCTCCAGTCTTGCAGGGCCTGACCAGGCACCTTGTATTTTAATATCCGTAATTTGGCTCCGTACCAATTCACAGATTCTTGGATATCCGTCATAACCAGGCATCTTTTTCAGCATATAATTTGGTTTAACAATCTCTTGTAGCGCCTCCGAATGATCAAGTGGAAAATGCTTATAGCCCATGGTCGCGGTAGCCACTCTCAAAGAGCCATAATCCATAAGTCCAACCAATGTGTCGGAATCTACATACAAACTGGGTTTACCCATTTTTTTAGGATAGGCACCTATTTCCCTGCCTGATGCGATTGCAGGAAAACTGTTTACGTACATTGCGTGGAGATAATCTCCTTCCTCCCCTTCAAAGCTCACAGGTATCACCTGACCACACTCTGTATAGGAACCAAGGCCTGTTACATCCGGCATTTTCATAATTTCAAACCTTACAAGCGGAGAGGTAACCTCCAATGGTTCCGGAACGATTTTTCTTAAGCGTTCCAGATCAGTTCTATATAAAATGTTCAGGTATTCGCGATTATAAAAACGATATGGCCCCAAAGGAAATGCCCCTGCATCCAGGGGAGTTGTAAATTGCTTAACCACTTCTTCCTTTCTCATCTGAACGACACCTTCCGATCTCTAATTTCTTCATTCTGTTGTCTGATTCCTCTATCGAAATGATGATTACAAAACCCATTTTACATCTCAATTTACATTTAATCTAATACATGATAATATATAAACTCATTTATTATAATAAATATAAGAGGTGCACTATAGTGGAGCTGCTTCAGTTGAAATACTTTCAGACCGTCGCTTATACAGAACATATTTCTAAGGCTGCCGAACAATTAAATATTGCTCAGCCTTCTTTAAGCCTGACGATAAAGAGACTTGAGGATGAGTTGGGGACAACCTTATTTGATCGGAAAGGGAGAAATATACAATTGAATGCATCCGGAAAAATCCTCTTGAACCATGTCAACAGGATTTTCACCGAAATTGAAAATGCAAGAATGGAAATACAGACGAAAGATATGGCAATTGACCATACCATCAAAATATCGATTTCAAATCCCAGATTCCTATCTGGATTGATCAGCAGGTACATTACCCAGTGGCCGGATACCAATATCCAACAAGGACTTGGAGCTAGAAATGACATCCTTGCAAACTTAAAAAAAGGGGATATTGATTTGGGGATCGCAGGTCCACCTATAGCGGACGATGAGATTGAGAGTTGTGTCCTTATTAATGAAGATATCGTGCTAGTTTTACCATCCACTCACAAGTTTGCGACAAAATCTGAAATTTCGCTAAGCAAAGTGGCCGATGAATCTTTTATTTCCCTTGCTAATAATGAGGAATATAGCTTCTTTACAACCGAGCTTTGTAAAAAAGCAGGATTCACTCCTAAGAATATATTCGAGGTAGATTCTCATTTACTGGCGGAAATTATTAAGGTTAATCAGGGCATCGCACTGCTCCCAATTTCGGTCTGTAGAAAATTGGATTTGATTTACGTCAGAATCGCGGATATTAATCCTACCTATCCAGTGGGACTATCTTGGGTGAAGGATAGACATTTGACTTCTTCGGCTAAGAATTTCCGAGACTTTATTATTGCATATTTTAATGATCATTATGCATTGTACAAAGTTTGAAAACTACATATTCGGAGCATTCTGTGACTTTTTGCAACTTGAAATTAGTCATTGGTTTTCATCTATAGTGCTGTAATATATCATTCACTGATTGCTCAGGTGACTGCTCCGAATTGTCCAGCCAAAATCCCATTTGAGGCGTTTCCTTCAAAAAGTCTGAATACAAATTCTCTACCGTAAAGCCAGTGTACCCTACCTTTCCTCTTGACTTTTCACGCTCTTTTACCACCTCTACCTTAGGACACAGCACAACTAACTGAACCGGGTAATCCTTTAACTGCTCCATCATATAGACTAATTCCGCACCGTAATAATTATCCTGCAAAACTACAGAAAAACCATTCTCATAATAGGTTTTTGCGGCATTTGCGGCTAACTGATAACGCAAATATAATTGACGGACTGCTTCTTCCGACGGTTCAGCGGACATGTCTTCGCGGCCGGATACAATCATGCGACGGAATATATCACCACGCAGATGTACGGCTTTTCCCAGCTTGGAAGCCAGCAGCTCCGACACTGTTGACTTACCAGAAGCCATTACGCCTGTAATTAAGTAGATCGCTTTTTCCATAACTAAATACCTCCTTCTTATCATAAAAAGAAACAACCCTATACAAAGCAGAAACATTCAACTGAATTAAGATATGGGTTCTTAGACATATTTATTTATCATGGCATTTAGAAACTCTCGAAATTCTTCAACATATACTTTAGGTTCTAAAATTTCCAAATCCGTTCCAAAACTAGCTAAAAACCGGAATCCAAAGTGGTTTTGCGGCATATCTATTTCGGCTATAAGGAGTTCAGAATTGTAAGCTTCAATCCTTTTGTGACCGTACCTTTCAATAAACTGATCTTTGATTCGATGTGAGATCAATACTTTAATTGTAACAAGTTTCGGTTGATAATATTGCTCAGTTTTCTGTTCAGTCATATAATCTCTAGCAACAAATGTTTCGATATCGATATTCAGATTATCCGTTCTGGACAATTTAAAAGTTCGATATTCCATTCGATCTAAACAAAACCCCTTCAAATACCAACTCATTTCACTAAAATGAAGCTGGTATGGCTCGACCCGTCTCTGCGACTTGACCCCACTTTGATCTATATAATCGAATGTAAGTAACCTTCCTTGCTCTATTGCTTCCTGACAGGTCTTTAAGATTTGGACAATTTCAGGACGACCATCCCAATTGTAAAAAGACAGTTGAATTGTACCTCCCGAAGTCTTTGAACCTATCATCGATTCAATCTTTTTAAGCGTTGATTCTACTTCGTCACTAAATAGAATTTTCCCCAATCCTCCCAGTGCAGTTAGTATATTTTCTAAGTCTTTGCTACTTAAAAGTCGTTTGTCTATTTTGTATTCATCCATAATCCCGTATCCACCGTTCACTCCATTTATAGAATAAATGGGAATGTTAGATAATCCGAGTGTTTCCATATCACGTAGAATCGTTCTTTTGGACACATTGAATAATTTCGCAAATTCGGTGGCTGATACCACATTCTTTTGCAGCAAGATCATTATGATCGATATTAATCTTTCAATTTTGTTCATGATAGTCCTCTTTAGGTAAATAAATTTCGAATATAGCTATAATAGGTGACAATCTAGCTGTCACCTATTATAGCTTACACTTCATGTATTACAAGAAGGAGGTTTTATCATGTCAGTTATTGCATATTTAAATTTTGATGGGAACACAGAGCAGGTTATCGCGTTTTATTCAGAAGCTTTAAACGCAAGTAAGGTAAAAAAAGTGAAATTCAAGGATTTTTCACAAGATCCAAACTCCCCTTTGCCAGATAATGAGTTGAATATGATTATGGAGTCATCGTTAGAATTCGCTGGTGGGAAAATAATGATGTCGGATCTTCTTCCTTCGATGAAGAATGTAACGGGTGAGCTGGTTAAAGGCAACAATGTAATCATTAGTATCATTATTGATGATAAACAGGCAATGGAAAATTACTTTTCTAAGTTGTCTGTAGGTGGCTATGTAATCATGCCTTTATCAGAGATGCCTTGGTCTTCCTGTTTCGGAATGTTGGTTGATAAATTTGGTATCGTTTGGAAGTTTAATAGCGATGCTAATACATTCCTGGATAGCGTAATTTCTAATGCTACTTAATGTACTGCTTCCAGCAAAGTCAAAAATCGAATTGAGATCTTGGTTTCAAGAACACTGCTTGACTGAAAATTCTTGCTGGATCGTTGTGAGTATGAAATCAACACCAGGTACGCTGCTGTATCTGGATGCTGTTGAAGAAGCCTTGTGTTTTGGATGGATTGATGGACAAAAAAAGAAAATTTCCGAGACTCAATTAGCTCAAAGACTATCTCCTCGAAGCAAAAAAAGTTCATGGACTGAATTGAATAAAGAACGAGCCCGTCGCCTTGAATCGTTGGGATTGATGACAGATGAAGGTCGAAAGGCTCTCCCAGATCTCAATTACGAATCATTTAAAATTGACCCTATTATTGTGCAGAGGTTAAAAGAGGACACGGATGTGTATCAGAGTTTCTCCGCATTCCCAGATCTTTATAAAAGAATTCGAATCGACACCATCCAAAGCTATAAAAATCAACCTGAGTTATTTAACAAAAGATTAGATAAATTTATAACAAACACCAAACAAAATAAAATGTATGGCAATTGGAATGACAATGGACGCCTTTATGACCAAAACACCTCACCTTGAATATTCAAGGTGAGGTGTTTCATGATAGAAAGTAACATTGATCGAAATCGGAATTTAAATATTTCAATTATCATTAGAAATTTTATCAGTCAAAAAAATCCGATTGGTGGAGTTGCTTTATTGGATTTGTTGAGTCAAACTCCATGATTATTACTCACCCAGGTTGTTCCAGAACGCTTGGAAGGCACCTTTCTCGATTTCGAAGAATACCGGTACATTGCCGTAACGTACCAGTCCTTCCCCAAACAGGACTAATTGGACCTGCGTCTTATCTTCGAGCGTCAGGTAGATGATCTTGCGATCTTCCTGCCCGTAAAGGCGCTCCTCCAGTTCAGGGCTTGTTGCTACCGGTTTGGCAGCGTATAGCGCTGAGATAAAGCTGTTCAGCGATTTGTCCGCTGCGAGCGGCTGCAGCTGCTGCAAGCCATTGTTCCAGCTGGCGAAGGTCTCCCACTGCGCCGAAGTGACGTTGCCTTCGAGATGGAGCTTGCCGATCAGGTCTTCGCCGCTGCCGATAGTGATGCCGTTGCTCTGATCAAACAGTTGGGCATACCCCTGACCATCGATCTCGGTGTAGGACATGATGCGGAAATTCGTGTCGTAGCCGTTGACCGCATAGATGTCCGCTTCTCCAATGTTGGAGGCCAGCTCCGTGTACTCACCCTTGTCGCTCAGCTCATGAATTCCCCCGGTCGTAGTACCGAGCTTCTCACCTCGCAGGGCAAGCGCATCCGTACCGTTAAGTGATGTAGCAGACTGTGTATAGACATTGCCTTGATAGACCACCAGTTGAAGCATATCGGCTTTCACGCCATTCTTGGAATCAGGCAGCTCTGTCTTCGGAATCACCACCGGATCGAATGACGCGCCCGGAGTGACCTGTGTCACCTGCTTCGCTGGCGCGGTCGGTCCACTCACTTGCTGCCATATGCTTGGCGCCGCAAGTCCAACACTGGCAGCAATGACGACGCTCGCTGCAATGTATAGAGGCTTTCGCTGGCGCTTTTGTTCATGGCGTTGTGTGTTCAAGGTTTGCTCTATCCGTTTTTTCATTTGGTCATTTGTTTTCATATGGTCCACCGCTTTCTTATAGTTACGTTTGAATTGTTCCTCGTTCATTGGGGTTCTTCTCCTTCCAGCTCCAGTTTTAACAGCTGTCTTCCCCGCTTTAACCGCATCTTCACTGCAGACTCGCTGATCTGCAGGATCTCGCCGATTTCCCGGATCGGATAATCTTCGTAATAGTACAAATGAACCACCGATCTATACTTGACGGGCAGTGACAGCACGAGTTCAATCAGTGCCTGATCTTCGGGGTTGTCTGTCGTAAGGGGATCTGCTCCCTCCAGCTTGACCTCCCGTTTGCGCCAGCCTCTGCCTAATAAGGATTTACAATGATTGGTGATGACCCGGATCAACCATGCTTTCTGATGTTCTGCATCATTGAACGTAGGGGCTTTTTCCATTAACTTGATGAAGGTATCCTGGGTGGCTTCCTCCGCATCCTCTCGCCTGCCGAGGTGCACCATGGCAATCCGGAACAGCGTATCCGCGTAAGTTTCATAGACTTTCATCATATGATCTCCCCGTTGGGGCATTGATCGCTGCATGGTTGTTCTGCCCTCCTTTATATCTCTAACACTCTCAAGGACGGCATTTGGTCACATTTTGTTGTAAATTTAATATTTAGATATTTTTCAAACGAGTGACCAGATCAACCTCTTGTTCTCATGGACGGATATGGATTTGTAAGAAAAATAATAAAAAGCCGCTAAAATAGCGACTTTGACGATTAAAATCCGATTGGGATTCATCATAGAACGGAGCTTCTTTTGGCAACGATTGAGCCTTCTGAAAATTTAGACAGACAAAAAGCCGTCATTATGACGGCTTCATGTTTTAACGCATCTATGGTAGTTACAGCAATAACATAAAGCGTGTTAAATACTTCTATGGATCACACTTTTGGTCTCTGCTGCCTCAAAAATGGTCTCAATCAGTACAAGTACTCTGTGAACTTCATCATTCTTAATTGCAATTTCAGATTTCCCTTCGAGTACAGAGACGAAATTTTCATAGAAGCTTTGCTCCTCCAAGTCCGGCTTTTCTATCGCAAACTTTAGTGTGGACTGTTCGGACGGCGGTGCCATCGTTTTGGTCAATCCCTGCCCCGCTTGGATAGGTTTCGGCTCTATATGTGCAACATCCGGATTTCGAGTGATAATCTCTCCACTTAAATCCCAGTCCCTAATCACTGCTGTACCTTCCGTTCCTTTGAGATACCATCTCGGTAACTTCACATAATTGGTTGTTCCCACTTCAATAAGTGCTGTCAGGCCATCTTTAAACGTTATATAACTCGTAAAACCATCATCCACTTCGGTTCCCAAAATATAACTTAAATTAGCCGCAACACTTTCAATTTGACTATCTGTAATCTGTAGCAGTTGGTCCAGCAAATGCACGCCCCAATCCAGCAGCATACCTCCACCATAATCCTTCAGCTGACGCCAATCGCCAGGAATGCCGTTGGCTCCTTGAACCCGGGATTCCAAATGGAACAGCTCGCCAAATTTCTTTTTATCGATGATGTCCTTGGCAGTCCGGAAATCTTCATCCCAGCGACGATTTTGATGGACCGTAAACACACGATTCTCCTCGTTCGCTACCTTAACGATATCATTAAAATCCTTGCTGGTTATTGTAACCGGTTTTTCGCAAATTACATGTTTTCCAGCCTGCAGAGCTTGAATTGCTATTTCTTTGTGAACATCATTAGGAGTAGCAATCAAAACGATATCCACCAGATCATCTGTTAGAACAGCATCCAGATTTGCGTATGTTTTATAGCCGGCTTCCTTTCCCAATTCCATCCGATATTCAACAGTATCGTATACCCCAATTACGGAAATCTGTGATACAGGCTCAATTAACTGGCAATGATAGCTGCCCATCCCTCCAAAGCCAACAATTGCTATATTATAAATTCGGTTATTCATCTTCATCGTCCTTTCCCTTTTTGAATATGCCTACATGTCAGATCTCTCACAGCAAACTTTATGTAAGAAAGATGAGTGGCTGCGACCTTGATTTATGCAAGATGTATAGCACCTCAACTTGTTTAATACCCTTATCATACAAGTCTCATAAAAGACTATCTTCCTATTTTCTTGCTGTTTTATTCCCGGATATTGTCATGCGATACTTTAAAGGCGATGTCCCCGTCGCTTCCTTGAAGAAGTGATGAAATGTCTTAACGCTATTGAATCCGGCTTGCTCTGCTATTTCGGTAATCGAATAGTTTTCATTGAGCAAAATCCATTTCGCTTTATTAAGTCGATATTCGTTTAGAAAAGTTACAAAGGTCATTCCTGTATTTTTCTTAAAAAACTTAGTGAAATAATAAGGACTGAACCCTATATAGTCGGCAACGTCTTTTAGTATAATTGATTCCTGGTAATGGCTTTCTACATATTCAAAAATTCGTTCCAGCTTTAATAGCATTTCTTTGGTCGGAGTCAGGATATTTTCCGAGATTTGTGGTCGATGTTTCTCACTCCCCCTTGGTACTTCTCTTAGAATAAAAGTCAACATTTCATAAAGTTTGGCCTTGATCATATATGCATAGCCCTCTTTGCGCTCGTAATCTTCTGTGCTTATGTTTTGCAGAAGAGGAAGAAGCTTGGTTGCCGTTTCACGAGGCCAATTCCTGCTAGATTGCTCTATTTGAGTAAAAATGTCACGAAGCGATCGATCATCGTAAATTAGTGTGGATACGTCTTGGAACAGGCTCAGATCAAATTGAATAACAATTCGCTCACTATCAGGCGATGACAAAAAAAAGTGGACGTCACCGCCATTAATGAATTGGACTTCCCCCTGCTTCAGACGGATTACATTGTCATTCAACCCCAAATCCAGGCTTCCCTGGGTAACATAAATAATTTCAATTTCCTTATGCCAGTGAGGATAACAGAGCACATCCCCTTTGTGAATAAAGCTTCGAAATGGGAGTCGTTTGTCAAGTTCCGGGATCTCCAGATATAAACTCATGTACGCTAGCTGTCCTCCTTATATGTGTTGCATTCAATATATATTATGTAACCGTTTTCAAAAAAACCTCCTGTGCAAATTCCTTATTTTCATTCTCTGCAGTTCCAATAATAATTCAAAAGGATATGTTTATAAACGTTTTTCTCATAACAATTGTTGCTAAGTAATCTTGCCTCATCCATTCCATTTTGAAGGTAACAGTGCAAGATTAACAACAAACCTTTTTTCAAAAACCGCACATTCGATATCCGGATGTACGGTTTTGTTTACATTCTAATTCTCTTGTTCCTGTATCACCTGTTCAATTCCCGACAAAATCAGCTTCAAGCCGAACTCAAACGCTCCGTCGCTCCCCATCATCTCAAACAGCCCGCTCTTGTGCATTCTTCGGAACAACCCTGCTTCTGTCTCGCTCATGGAGTCCAAGAGCTGAATCATCTCCCCGCCCGGTAG
Source organism: Paenibacillus sp. ALJ109b (assembly GCF_010747435.1). Lineage (NCBI taxonomy): Bacteria > Bacillati > Bacillota > Bacilli > Caryophanales > Paenibacillaceae > Paenibacillus > Paenibacillus sp. ALJ109b. The sequence continues at coordinate 113,798 of NZ_JAAIFP010000027.1, read as the reverse complement.
CTCTCCCTGATCCTTAATCATTACGGATACTGTGCGCTGATGCTCATAATTATCCAGAACAAAGAAGAAAACATAGTTCACAAGCGTAAGAACGGCTTGCAATTTCTGCTCTTGCTCAAGTGGCGTCGATTCCATGCAGAGAAGCATACGGTTGGTGAAGCGAATCATGTCCGGCTCATGTGGCAGCGTCTGCATCATAAGCTGCGTGGAGCAGGGATAACGGCGGAGTACACTCCGTATCGATATCGCAAGGCCCTCCATTTGCACCTTCCAGTCCCCATCGGATTGGAATTCGTTCAGGATCATTTTCGATATCTGGTTGGCCAGATGCTGGTAGAGATGCTGCTTGCTCTTAAAGTACCAGTACAGAGAAGGAGCCTGAATACCCAGCCGATCGGCCAAGCGCCTCATACTGAATTTCTCAATACCTTCATCCCCAAGAAGCTCCCAAGAGGCTTCCAAAATCTTATCCTCTGAAATCTGAGGCTGTTGTTTTTTCATCCGTATCCGCCCTTTTATCTAACAGTGTAAGATTGTGCTTTACAGGTTCATAAGTTCATGATACCATCTAACACTGTAAGGCACAAACTAACGCTGTTAGATTGAAAGCTGGAATAGCATTTGAATTCCAAATCATTTCAAAAAATAAATGAAGAAAGTAGTGACTCACACATGGATGCAGAAAACCTCCATTATTTTGAAAAAGCACCGATCGCAAAAGCCGTAGCTCACTTCGCTGTACCGATGATGTTAGGTACGTCGATGAGTGTCATCTATTCTATCCTGAACGCCTTTTTCCTTGGTACATTGGGCAATACTGCCATGTTAACCGCACTTGCGCTAACCTTGCCATTATTCGCAGTGATTATGGCGCTCGGCAACTTGATTGGTATGGGTAGCGGTACATTCATCTCTCGTTTGTTAGGAGAAAAAAGATATGAGGATCTAAAACATGTTTCTTCATTCGCCTTTTACAGCAGTTTAGTTCTTGGACTTATCGTAATGGCCATCGGCCTCCCGCTGATCGACCCAATTGTTCATAGCCTGGGAGCAACGCCTGAATCCTTCGGATTTACTAAAGACTATGTCACGATTATGCTTATCGGTTCACCTTTCGTCATATTATTCTTCACGCTGGAGAACATCGTGCGCTCAGAGGGGGCAGCAATCACATCCATGATCGGTATGATTCTCAGTGTGGTTGTAAATATTATTCTTGATGCGATTGTCATCTTCATCTTCCATTGGGGTATAATCGGCGTTGCTTCTGCAACGGTCATTTCTAACTTGGTTGCCAGTGTTTTTTACGCATTCCATATGGGGTATAAAAGCCAATTCTTGACTGTCTCCGTAAAATGGTTCAAGGCTTCCAAGGAAATTATGAGTAATGTTTTCAAAATCGGAGTTCCCGTCTTTATCATGAGTATCTTCTTGGGTGCAATGTCGCTCATTTTGAACCATTTTCTTGTCGAATATGGAGATCAGGCCATAGCGGGGTACGGAATTTCATCACGCTTGTTGCAATTTCCTGAGTTTATTCTGATGGGCTTATGTGAGGGAGTTGTGCCATTGATTGCCTTCTCTTTTACAGCGAATAAATTACGCATGAAGCATACCATTGGATTTACGATCAAAGCGATTTTGGCGTTAGCTGTTGTGTTCGGCGTTGTCGTCTATTTGATTTCCGACCACTTAATTGGTTTATTTACGAATGACCCGCAATTAATTGAAATGGGTAGCTACATTCTGCATGTGACGTTCCTATCCTTGTTCATTACAGGAATGACCTCGTTGTTTGTGGGGATCTTCCAAGCAACTGCGCAAGGAACGGCCGCGTTTGTTATGTCAGTCATTCAAGGAATTACTCTGATTCCTGTACTCTATATCGCTAACCGATTGAATGGCTTTCACGGGGTTGTATGGTCACTCGTCATTGCGGATGTCGTCGCGTTTCTTGTTGGAGCCATCATGCTGTATCTTCTTCGTAACAAATTGCAGCCAGATTTAGAGAATCTAGTGCATTAGAAAACAGTTAATACGCAAGTTCGCAGAGTGTAGTTTAGAGCGATATGTTCAGACTTAAACGTCCAATTTCTTTTTGAAAGAAATTGGACGTTTTTAATATTTCGGATGGCGATTCAAGACCGACTAACTTTTTATTTAGATTTGCCTTCTTCTACATACTTCAATTCATTTACTTCTAAGACGTTCCAATCTTTCCCGTCGTACTCAAACTTTGTTACACTGCCATTAGCAAAACCAGCGGCTGGTACTTTATTAACATCAATTTGGGCAAGTATTGTTCCCATTGTTATTCCATGTGATACCACTAATACGTCCCCACCACCATTTTGATAAGCCTCATCTGCAATTAATTTAAATTCGCTGAAAGCTCTCTCGTTTAATTCCTCATAACTTTCTGCTTCACCAGAAGGATCAATTTCTGAAACGGCATTCATTATCTTTTCGATAATATTGCCACCGCTAGCTAAAAGTTCTTCTTGGCTATCGAACCCCAAGTGTTTAGCAGCATCTCCCCACATAACTTCATTCTTTTCTCCTTCATAACTTCCAAAATATCCTTCACGAATTCCTTGTTTTTGAATTAACTCTAAGTTTTTTGCATCAGTTTGATTTTCAGCGAGTATCAAGTTTGCTGTTTGTATCGCTCTACCACTATCGCTTGAGTAAGCAGCAGTAAATGGTATTGTACTCAGCCCCTTCCCTACATTTTTGATTAACTCTTCACCTTCAGGAATAAGTGGGCCGTCAGCCCAACCTTGAGCCCGGTCAGTATTGTTTAGAATGGTTTTACCATGACGAACAAGGTAAATCGTCACTTTCCCTGGTTCTTTTTGCTCTTCTGCTACTTGATTATCCTCATCGGAATTTCCACTTGCATTTTGATTTGAACTTACACAAGCTGCTAAATTGAACACCATCATAATCATTAATAAGCTAAAAATAAGATTCTTTTTCTTTTTCATTTTCTTACCCCCAATTTATGATTTTTATATTTATTATGAAGACTTCTAAATTACTGAAGTCGCTCACAATCTCAACAAAAAAACCTGATCCAATAAAGCACAAATAAAATCAGTGCGCTTCATATCAGATCAGGTTATGCCCTACTAAGGTTACATCCCTGTAAAAGGTATTTAGTTTTAGTTTATAAACTTATCATTCTTCACAACCACATACCAGGTTATGCCCTATTGAGGTTACATCCCTGTCAAAGCATTAAGATTATAGTTATGAAATTATCATGCTCTACAACAAATGTCAACGCTTTCATTTTCTTCAGTGTAATTCTCTAGAAGACCAAGCGGTCTTTGCTCGATCACTTAAATAATATTTTGGTATCTATCGTTTATCCTTGTCATAACAGGAGTCAACAAGAACAGCCATGTGCTATTGTCCGAAGCTGGAAGCAAAACAAGAGGACTTTTTGTACCAGCATAACGTATTCGGATGTTATCTGATTCAATACACCGTAATGTACTTATAAGAAACTTGCCATTTATCGTAATGCTGAAATTTTCTCCGTTCTTATCTTCCAAAAGAAGCTCATCTCGTACATCACCAATTTCGGACGTACTTGATATAAGCTCCAACCTCTTCTCTGAAACATGTATTGTAATTAAATGATGATCAGCCAACACAAATACGCGGTCAATCACTTGCCTAAATGATTTAACATTCAAAATAATCTCGGAGACATAAGTGGTTGGAACAAGATTTCTGGTTGATGGGTATAAACCTTCGATTAACACCGATTCAATAATCTGATTTTGCGCTATAAACCTGATCTCATGATGGCTAAGTTGTATGGTTACCATTCCGTCGCCTTCATCGTCCAACAGTTTGACGATCTCCATTAAGTTAACACCAGGAATTACTGCACTTCCGATAAATCCCCTTTCGTTCTCAATATAAATTGACCGTGAGGCCATTCTTATAACCCCGTCTGTAGCAATCATAGTAAGCTGATTTCCTTGAACCTCCAGCGATACTCCCGTCAAAATCGGTTTCGCCTCAGATGTTGAAACTGCCCCGGCTACCTGTTTGATCAAAGACTTTAATAAGCTGGACGATACATCTATACTTTTACCTGTGTATTGATGATATGTTGTAGGGATAAATGGGTAATCAATAGGTGATATTCCGCTCAGGCAAACACGTGTGTTCCCAGAAGTAATACTTAGTATAAGTTGCTCGTTCACCTCCAAGACCACATTTCCATCATTCAATTTACGAATGATTTCATATAGATACTTGGCTGGGCAGACAATGCTCCCCTTCTTAACAATATGAATCTTGTTATTATCAGTAATACAAGCCCTATGTTGAACCGTTAGACTGGCATTACTACCGCTAAAAACAACCTCTTTGCTCCCTACATATATGTACAGCCCGGACAAGACACCCTGACTATTATTCGATAAAGCCTTAAAGACATGTTGAATAGACTTAGATAGTAGATCTCTTGATAAGTGCACTAACAACTTATTCACCTGTCTTTCTTATTAGCGTTGTAATAGGCCTCAATCAAATTTCTTAGAAATGAAGACCGAGAGATCTCTAGATCTTCACACTCACGATCAACTTCTTCCCAGATATCTTCAGTTAGAGTTAAGGAAACCTTCTTTGTCACGCCGATTCCCTTTCTTCCTGCTCCCTCACGCGGTCCTCCACGGGTAAAAACGAAGCCGAGCTGACCGTCTTTCTTAGAAAGACCAATCTTAAATTGTTTGTCCTCCATCTTATTTATCAACTCCTTTGAATTGGGTTACTTAAATCAATTGCCCCTAATCACATTTTACCACATATATCTATACGCTGCCACTGAGTGAATACTCATCGAATCGGGAATCGCTACAAGGGCCTTATCCTGGAATGAAACAAGAACTTACAACCTAAAAAAAAGCCGCTGCTTAGCGACTTTCAATGGGAAAATCTATTATCCAAAATAGTGTGACGCATCATACGAACTGCATTTTCCAACTAAAAACACACAAAACGATAAGCACTTTTATTCAATTACGCCGCAATCAGCCAAGACTTCCGGTTTATAACGCATGCTGTCCGATTCTGTGATGGGACGAATGACTCTGCAGGGTACACCCGCTGCAAAAGATCCTTCAGGGATATCTTGGTTCACTACGCTTCCAGCGCCAATGACGCATCCGTCGCCAATGGTAACACCGCCACATACGGTGACGTTAGCCGAAATCCAAACATCATTTCCGATGGTGACAGGTTTAGCATAACAGAGCGACTTAGGTTCCCCGTTTTGGTCCAGCATTTGTCGACGTTCTGAAGCAATGAAAGGGTGAACCGGTGTAACAATGGTTACGTTAGGTCCAAAGCTGACGTAATCACCAATGGTTACCTTAGCATCATCCTGGACGGTTAGATTATAGTTCGCAAAAAAATGGTTACCGATTTCTGTGTGAACGCCATAATGAAAGAAAATGGGGCCTTGTATAAAACAACGCTCTCCTTTACGACCCAGAATCTGCATGAGTAATGCTTCGCGTTCCTCCGTTTGATCCTCAAAAGTACGACTGTATTGACTACTAAGATTGTGTGAGCGAAGCTTTATAGTCTTAAGGTCAGGATGGCCGGGGCTAAATAAGATCCCATCAAAAATTCGTTCTTCTTCAGTCATGTTATCAACTCCTGTTATAAATACTTCGATACATGAATCAACCAAACTGCTAAGAATAATAAAAAAACTCACTTTGTATAATACCTTTATAATGAACATTTATAAAGTGTATAAAAAGCATCCTACGAAATCAACTACAAAACAAGTGTATTTTTCCACACCATTTCTGTCAATGAATACTCGGAGGCTTTTCGTTCTTCCAACAACGTTTATTTTCCCTACAAACTGATTCCCTTTTCGTTTCGTACTTTGTCCGGTGTTACATCATTTCCATCTGGATCGAGTATGGTAAGCACTGAAAAAGTGTTTAGAACTTGCCCACGAATTTCCCGTAAATAGTCTTCACGTAATACTTGTTGTTCAACTCGTTCCGCATTGGTCAAACCTTCTTCACGCTCTTTTTTCGCCAATTCATTAATGCGACCTAAATGTTTAATCATCCTTTTCCTCTCCTTCTTTACAATTAATCTTACTGGTAGTCTAGCACCGAAATGCATACATTGCACCTATTTATTAGATAACGCCGGGAAATATGGAACCACTTCCTCCCCTAATTCTTGAATCACCTCGTCAACCGGACGTGTTCCATATTTCAAGTTAAATGCAAGATGATTCACACCGATTCCTTTTAAAGCATTGAGGTATTCAATTAAAAAATTATATCCGCTCCTAAACCCTAAGTGAATAGGAGTTGGATCTTCATCTGGATTTTCTGATAAATCGATATATAACGACTGATTAAAAGGCTTAAATTCATCCGTTAATGTACGCCATTGTTGAATAAGTGATGCTTGATCAATGATATTTCGTGGGTAATACAGCCAGCCATCACTGTGTTTTGCTATCCATTCCGGTGTCTGCGAAGAATGGCCTGTTACCAAAATAGGAATATCCTTCAATTCCGGTTTGGGTAATAAATCGCCACCCTGAAGGTTAAGGCTTGGTGAATGAATTACCGGGAAATCTTCATTCCAGACTTTTCTCATGACTTGCAAAGATTCTTGAAATAATTCACCACGTTGTTCTCGGTCCACTGAAAATGCCGAAAATTCGCTAGGACGATCCCCCGTAGCAACGCCCAGCACAAGACGTTTTCCGGAAATTCGATCAACAGAAGCTGCTGCTTTTGCTACATGCAACGGATGGCGTAGTGTGGTGATCATACTTCCGGTACCCAATGAAATCTTTTTCGTATGAGCTGCCAAGTAACCAAGAAAAACCCATGGATCATATATTTGTCCCACATCCCCAAAGCTTGGAACATTTAAAGGAACATCTCTAACGAATAAGGAAGCAAAGCGCGCTTCTTCTGCCTTTTTCGCCAATTGCATTTGTTGCTCTAACTGCATCTCCGGGATACTACCCTTATAAGACTCTATCGGAAAATATATCCCGAGCGTAAGTTGCTCTTCTTTAAACATGTTTGTATAGCCCAGATGTGATTCAAATTTATTCATTTCCTGACCTCCGCATAAATATCCAATATTCAGTTGCAAAGGCAATGATAAACCATATAACCTTCAGAAAATAGTACGCACAATTTTGTTCTATAGGATAAAATTTGTGATATTGTATACATTTTTATACCAAACGGGAACTGTCACGTTCGACAGTCCCCGTCTCCTAATTACTGCTTGCCTTGAAGCTCCTCATGCCATTCCTGTTTGAGCTCACTCCAATGTGCTCGTTTTTCCAGTGCAGCCTGGAAATCACTCCAAGCCTGTTCAAATTGTGAGTCATCCTTAGCCATAATCAGCTTAGCTTTATACTCTTTTCGCACATTATCAAGTTCAGGCAAATATTTCTCCCATAAGCCACCCGGTTTGGCCTTCACCATATCGTAGTTTTCAGCAACCCGGGTCCCACCCATTTTGCCAATCTTTTCGGTGAATTCGATCGTTTTAAATCTTCCTTTCGGTTCAGTAACCCCATAATTCCACCATGGATACCAGTCATTGCTATAGGAAGATGCCGCATAAAGCTCTGGCGTCGTGCTTGCTTTCTTCGCTTGATCTCCAGAATCATGCAAAGCTTTATATTTGTCGTCCGTGTACACCCATTTTCCTAACGGTTTATCCACCCAATCCCAGAACACTCCTGGCGGACCTTCATTCACGACCTGCTGCTGTTCGGGCTTGGGCTGTAGTGTGTAATCGAAGAAAGCAAGAATGGAATCGAGATTTTTAGTATTTTTATTGATAAAAACGTCATTAGCAGGATATGGATTGATAATCTGATTAGCACCAATCTCACTCACGCCATCCACTTTCGGATAGGGAATGACATCATAGTACCATGCCGGATCGGTTGGCCCGTCAAGAACCTCCCATAACTGTGCGTCCATATTAAAGAATCCACCTGTATTCATGGCTACACGTCCGGATTTGTTTTTCTCTTTGTAACGCTCCTTCTTGTCTGTAATCGCTTCGTGATCCAGAAGCCCTTCCCGGAACATGTTGTTCATCCATTGGTAAGCCGCTTTATATTGCGGATTGTCATAGATAAACTGATAGTCATTACCTTGCTTCTCTACTGGAATGACGCCGCCCGCTGTGCTGACCGTAACGCCAAATGTACTCAGGATGACATTTTCATCGCTTGCGTCAGAGAGAAAACTAAGAGGAATCAAAGGTTTCCCGTTTTCATCTTTCTGCTTAGCCGACAATCTCAAATACTTCTCTATACCGTCCAACGATTTCAGATCTTCCATCGTCATGCCGGTTTTCTCCAGTACATCTGTACGGACAAACCAGCCGTAGGAAGCCCAACCGGGCCAAGGATCATCGGGATTTTGATCAAACCATGTCGGAATGGAATAGATATGTCCGTCCGAAGCTTTCATTTGATCCAGATAGATTTTCGGAATGGAGGCCAACCCAGGATATTTATCCGGCATATCGAAGTATTGCTCCAGCGGAAGAACGCTGCCCGAACGCGTCATCGCTGTGGTCACGACATCACTACGGGAGAACAGAGCTGCATCATCAAAACCACCAGTATTCAATTTCAGGTTCAGCTCTGTCATTACATCGCCCTGTGTAGCCTCCAGCCGAACATCTATGCCCGGCTCCTTTTCTTTCCAATACTTTTGGACCATACTTTGGTTATTAATTGTTGCATTCCATCCCAGCCATAGCCTAAAGGAATTTGCAGAACTGCTGCCACTCTCCGTACTGCTGCTTGAGCATGCCGTTATCCCAAACATCAGTAGAGCCAAGGATAATAGCGCCAGCTTTCTTCCCTTTTGTTGACGTAAACTCATCATATGCGTCCCCCTCGGTTATTTTGAAATTGTATAGGATTAGAAAACCCATTCTGTTGCTTCATTTTTCATTGGGTTATCCTTTTACTGAGCCGATAAGCACACCTTTTACAAAATACTTTTGCAGGAATGGGTACACACACAGGATCGGAAGCGCGCTTACCATGACTGTCGCCATTTTGATGGACATCAGTGTAACGTTAGAGAGCATGGTGCCCCGGGCAAGCGCTTCCTGATTATTGTTGGAACCGAGGACAGTCGAGATATCCTGGGCAGACAGCAGTTGTTGCAAAAACGTTTGAACCGGAATCAGATTCTGATCTGAAACATAAAATGCGCCAGAAAACCAGTCATTCCAGTGCCCTACTGCAGTAAAAAGGCCAATGGCTGCAAGCATGGGTTTCGAAAGCGGCATAATAATAACGAAGAGAATGCGGACAGGATTGGCGCCATCAATCTCAGCCGATTCAATCAGTGCTTCCGGAATCCCCTGGATAAATTTCATCATCACAAACATATTCCACGCTGAGAAAGCGGACGGAATGATATACACCCAGAATGAGTTTAATAATGACAAGTGATTAAGCTGGATATACAAAGGGATTAATCCGCCACTAAACAGCATCGTAATCAGCACGTATCCCAGGAGGGATTTCCTGAAAGGAAGTTGCCGATAGGACAAGCCATAAGCCGCCAGAAGTGTGATGAGTAAGCCGACAAAAGTGCCTACGATCGTTCGGGATATCGTAATTAAGTAGGCATGTTGAATAACCGAATTCCCAAGCACAACCTCATAATTGTACAAAGTAAACTCCCTCGGCCACAGATAGACACCGCCTTTCGCCGCATCGCTGCCAACGTTTAAGGAAACGGCAAGCATATACGTGAATGGATAGATTACCGAGATACAGAGAAGTGCCAATAGAAACACAATAATTGTCTGACCCACCCGTTCCCTCATAGAAGTTCTCATATTACCAAAGCCCCTCTCCGTTGAACTTTCGTGCCATCTGATTGGTGCATAGTACCAACACCAGACTGATGACCGAAGAAAGGAGACCTACTGCAGTGGCCATTCCAAAATAACCTTGCTGCAAGCCATTGCGTAAAATATATGTGTCTAGCACATCCGCGACTGGCTGATTGGCCGGATTCATCAGAGGATAGATTTGATCCATTCCTACTGCAATCAGTCCAGGCATACTGAGAATCAACACGATGGAGATGGTCGGCATTATACCCGGCAGGGTAATGTTGCGAATTTGTGCGAGCCGTCCTGCTCCTTCCACCCTAGCGGCTTCATAGAGCTGCGGGTCAATCGTTGTAATTGCTGCCAGATACAAGATCGTATTCCAGCCGACCTCCTTCCATAAACCGCTCACTACGATCATGGGCCGGAACCACTCCGTGGATCCCAAGAAAAAGACAGAATCTCCCCCGAGCTTCTCTATTAACTGATTGACCAATCCGCCGTCCAACGTCAGCAGGGATTGCAGAATGTAAGCCACCACGATCCACGAAAAGAAATGCGGAAGATAACTAACGGATTGGACAAACCGCTTGTATTTGTTGTTTTTCACCTCATTGATGAGCAATGCCAAAATAATAGGAGCTGGAAATCCAAACACAAACTTGAGAATCGCAATGTAAATTGTATTCTTCACCACAATCCAGAACTGTTCATCTTGCAAGAATGAGAAGTTTTCCAAACCGACCCATGCACTACTCCACATCGTGCTGCCGATGTGAAAATCCTTGAATGCCACCTGGATGCCCACCATCGGAATGTAGCTGAAGAGAAGCAGCAGGATCGCACCAGGTAGTATCATTACATATTGCCAACGGTATTTTGCCAGTCGTTCAATCATTTAACCACCTCTGCCATCAGTATAGAGATCAATTGAAAGCGGTAACATATAACAACGATCAGGTTTCTATCGATTGGATTGGCAATATCAGAAAAGGCGAAGTAACAACTTACAAATCAAATACGCTACGTACAATTAGCTGTGATTGCAGTTCTTCAAGGGATGCCGGTTTGTTGAGATCATCTTTCTTCAGAGAAATGGTCTTTCTTTCACCTGCTGACAAGTCAAAATAATTGTTACTGAAAGTACCGTCTAATTCACTGAAATCCAGCTCCACAAACCGTGCAAAGGCTTTCGAATCAACCGTAATAACAAAACCATCCTCTTCTTCTGTCATCGTGGTCTCAATTGCAGGATCAATAAAACCAAAATGCTTTGGCTTCACAAATAACACTGTACCTTCGCTGACAACTTTACCGTCCACCACAAAGGAAAACTGTAAATACGTATTCCGTTTCTTAGCAGTTGTATCGAGCATCTCAGTGAAATCAAGCTGTTCGAATAATGACGTTGATAACGCTTTCAACTCAATCACTTTTGAAGAAGCTACGATTTCATTGGATTGCGAATCCATGAGCCTCCATTTCAATGCTCCTTTTACAGCACTCCTGCTCTCATTCGATACGTGAAGTTCTACCTTCGAACCATCTTCCCGAGCCGATACAAGAACAGGCGCGAAAAAGCGTTTGGCTGCATAATGCAGTGCTTTCCAGCGACCAAAGTAATCGATACTGGACCAGGAAGCAACAGGCCAGCAATCATTTAACTGCCAGTACAGTGCTCCCATACAGCGTCCACGATGTCTGCGCCAGTGCTCAACCCCACATGAGATTCCTTCAGCCTGAATGAGCTGTGAAGCGTATAACAGGGAATTGAAATCATTTGGCAAGCGATACGTCTCCCCGATGTAATACAGAATTTTCTCATTTCCCGTACCATTCTTCTGATGAGATTCCATGACCGGAGAGAAAATATTGCGGTCTTCCGGCAACGTAAACGTCTCTATAGTCTTGTGATTCGGAAAGGATTGCAACCCGAATTCGGACATGTAGCGCGGGAACAATGTGCGGAATTCGGTAAAAGGTTTCTTGCCATGCCATACGTCCCAGTAATGCATGTCTCCGTAATTTTCATCGTTCGGATTGTCAAAGCTGCCTTTGGATGAAGGTGAAGCTAACCAGTAGAACGTGTTCGGATCATATTCCTTCGCAATAGCCGGGAGTAATACCTCATATTGCTTAATATAGTCTGCTTGTAACTGTAAGGAAGTTTTCTTCGCCCAGTCCCATTCGACCCAAGCCATCTCCTGCTCATTGTTTCCACACCAGATTCCTAACGATGCATGATGACGCAAACGTTTCATATTGTCGATGGTCTCTTTTGTAATCGATTGCTTGAATTCCTCAGTCAGTTCATATACACCGCAGGCATACATCAAGTCCTGCCATACAATCAAACCGTATTCGTCGCACAAATCATAGAAGTAATTCTCCGGATAATGTCCGCCACCCCAGACACGAATTGTATTGAAATGGGCTTGCGCACAGCTCTTGATCAATCGTTCTGTCCGCTCTGGGTTACAGCGCGGCAAGATGTTATCTTCCGGAATATAGTCAGCACCCATCGAGAAAAAGGATACACCGTTCACTTCGAACTCGAAGGACTCACCCCATTGATCCTGCTCTTGCTTCACAGTTAATGTTCTCAGTCCAATGCGCTTATCATCACGATCCAACTCCACGCCTTGTTCCATAAGCGCAACGCTCAGCTGATACAATGGCTGTTTGCCCAGACCATTCGGCCACCATAACTCGGGATGGTCCACTTCAATCCAGATATGATGATCCCCATCATTCATGACAGACGTGCATCCTTTCAATGTCTCCCCGGAAGGTGTATCTAATGTGACCATGATCTCCCGCTCTTCTTGGACCCAACCAGATGCCCTTACGCGAACATCTAAGGTTACCTTGCCTTCGCTATGCATCTGTGTAATGTAGACATCTTCCAAACGGGCATGATCATAGCCTTGAATGGAGATATTCCGCCAGATTCCCAAATCAGGTAATTGTGGACCCCAATCCCAACCGAACATGGAGTGTGCTTTACGCAAATGGGAGATTCCTTCCACTGCATCACTGCAGTTAATCAACGGGCGCTCGGCTTGTTTACGCAGTACATACTCCACAGGGGAACGAAGAATAATGTGTATGGTATTTTCACCTTGTTTGATAAAGGAGGTAATATCGATTTCATAAGTACTGTGCATATTACTTACATTCGCGATATTCATTTCATTCAGAAACAATTCGCCAATTGTATCCAACCCTTCACATAACAGGATGATCCGGTCATGCTTGAGATCCGCTTCGTTCACTTCAAAAGAGTGTTTGTATTCATAATCATAATTGCACAGTTCAAGTGACACCTGCTCTTGCTCGCGGTAGTAAGGATCTTCCATTTGTCCAGCTTGTAGCAAATCATTAAAGACGGAACCTGGGACCGTCGCCGGAAGCCATTCGGCATGATCCACTCTCTTCATTTGCCACCTGCCATTGAGATCGATAAGCAACATTTGCGATACCTCCTGATGTCTTTGTAATCTATTTCATTCTATCAAGAGGTCTCCATACTTTCTTATGTTGTGTTCACGGAATTCGTGTGCTATTTTGACATTAACAATAATTGGAGAGGTTCGAGCCATGATCAAATACACAGCGTCTACTCACATCCATCCCGACCTGCTCGTAGATCCGTTTTGGGTCGATTCCTTATCGAAAGTATCACCCGAGCATACCCATGACTTTTACGAGTTCTTCATTCTAAGTGAAGGGCAGTGCCAACATATAGTCAATGGAACAACCCAGCATTTAAGGCCGGGCTGCCTTGTCTTTATTCGACCGCACGATATTCACCGTTATGAGCCGGAAGGCACTCAGGACTGCCGTTTTCTGAATAGCCCGTGTCGATCCGCAGTAATAGAAGAAGCTTTGGCCTACTTGAATGAACAGAAGTATGCGCAAGGACTCTTGCAGGCTCCCGTTCCCCAGATTGCCATGTTATCTCAGTTAGAAATGACAGAGATGGTTCGAAGCTTTGAACGGATTATGATGCTCTCCACAGTGGATAAGAAGAAGGCTCGCGTATACGCAAAAGGGCTAATTATTCAGATTTTTACGCAGCATTTCTTTGAGTTGGAAACCATTGAACAACCCATTCTCCCGCTGTGGCTTGAGCATGCGATCTCCAAAATGCAGCTGAAAGAAAACATGATTCGAGGCCTTCATGCCCTCTATGAATTGTCAGGTCGAAGCGTTGGTCATGTGAACCGTGCCTTTCGTCAATATCTGAATCAGACACCAACAGAGTATATTAATCAGCTTAGGCTAAATGTAGCCAAAAACTTGCTGCTCACGACTGAGCTTCGCGTGCTTGAGATTGCACTGGAAGCGGGATTTGAGAACGTCAGCCACTTCTACCATCAGTTCAAAAAATACTATAATCAAGCTCCGCTAGATTTCCGTAAAAACGCGACAATGAATAAGGAATCGCTGCTGCCATAAGGAATTCAAAGCACCCATATGGTGATATCTGCAGCTTGCCATCCATCATATCCGAATCCAAAATTTAAAAAAGCTCTCCCTATAGTGCAGGGAGAGCGGAGTAAACACAAAGCAACTTAAGCGGAGCATTTATATTGACTATTGGCTACACGAACCCCTTCGAGCATTTCCTCTATTTCTCTCACTTCGAGTTTTGGTGCAGCTAGAAGGATATAGTTGCCGCCCTTTTCTTTCAGACACGTTGAGCCGCAGGGAAGCCGAACGAGATTACAGCTCCTCCCTCCTTACGGTTGGTGGCCTGAATCAGCCCACCGCAGCGTTCCACAATGGCCCGGGCAATCGCCAGACCCAGTCCGGACTCACCATCTTTTCCTTTGACAAAACGGTGGAATAAGGTGGGCAGCAGCTCCTGCGGAAAGCCGGGACCGTCATCTGAAACGGATAGCGCGATCTTCCCTTTTTCCAAGTTCGCAGTGATGTGAATTTCTTCTTTGGCGTATCTTGCAGCATTCGTCACGACGTTGAGCAGTGCCTGCAGCAGTTTATCCTGATCAGCCATGACGAACAGCTCCTTATTCTCCGGACAAGCGATATGGAGTGTAAGTCCTTTCTTTACAAGCAGCGGATTGACACGTTCGGATGTTTCCGTCAACAATTCATTCAGACTGACCTTGGAAGGTTTGAAGATATCCTCTTCACTATCCAGCTTCGCGAGCAGCGTCATTTCGGTAACAATCTTTCCTAATCTGCCGCTCTCCCCCAGGATCACGTCCAGCCCTTTACGAACGTTCTCACCTTCAAAGATCCCATCTCGAATGCCCTCCGCATAGCCTGCAATGGACATCAGAGGGGTCTTCAGCTCATGTGAAGCATTCTGGAAAAACTGCTTCTGCACCTCATTGAACCTGTTCAGTTCGCCAGCCATCTCGTATACCGTCTGAGCCACAGCTCCAATCTCACCGCCAGCCTTGACCAGCTGCACATCCGTGAAATGACGTTGTTTGACCTTCTTAAGTTCCTGCTTCAGATTCATCAATGGCTGAATCAGCCTTTTCGTAATAAACAAACTGAGCAGGAACATAATGGCTCCAACGATACAGATCACCAGGATGAGACGACCCAGTAGCGCCTGTTCGATTGCTTTGATCTTGCTCATGGGAGTCAACAGAGTCAGGGTTCCTTGGGGGATGGGACTGACATCCATCACATAACGCCCATCCGTTCCCTTCCACAGGTCCTTGATGCTGGACGAAGTGACCGCTGTGTATTTGGACAAGTTTGCTGGTACGGCTTCAGTCAATGTGTTACTACTGCTCGCCATTCCGGTTGTACCACTCACAGACAAAGTCCCTGACAGCACATTTCCGTTAAAATCAGTGACAAAGGCTTCAACATCCGCAGGAATAAGTGTTGAGGGAGCACTTGTAGCCTCTCCCGTTACCAACTGGACGGACTGCATACCCGTAATATTCAAATTAGGCATTGTGACAGCAGTTCCAGTGGAAAGTACAGGACTCATTGTGAGATCCCCCGTTTTCGTTATAGAAGCGGACATCGCCGCACTTAACGTCTTGAGATCATTCTTCTCTGTCCCAATGAAATGATCCAGCAGCACATAATGAAGTAAAACGGCCGTGACGGAGAGAATCAGAACCAGTGACAATCCGAACGCAAGATTAATTTGATGAACAAGTTTCATATTAAACTTCACTCCGATCTGTACGCATACGATACCCGTGTCCCCACACCGACTCGACGGGAAGTTCCTCAATCTTTTTGCGAATCCGCTTAATTAAATGATCCACGGCACGGTCACTGCCAAAATAATCTTCTCCCCAGACAAAACTGAGCAGCTCGTCCCTCGTAAACGCACGATTCGGATGTTCAGCCAGTACCTTGAGCATGGTGAACTCTTTGCTGGTCAGGTCCACTTCTTCCCCTCGCCATATGGCCCGCCTCTCTTCCAACATTAATTGAAGCTCACCAGTATCGATTCGTGGCGCTGCAGCTTCGCTTACAACAGCTCTTTCTTCCGCACCAGTAAGTCTAATCCAACGTTCCAGCTGCCGCTTGATGCGGGCTACCAGCTCACGGGGACTGAAAGGCTTCACCAAATAATCGTCACTACCGAGCTCAAGGCCAAGTATTTTGTCCACCTCATTATCCTTCGCCGAGATCATAATAATGGGTACCTCTCCTTCATTCCGGATGCGTTTACACAATTCATAGCCATCCATTCCGGGCAGCATAATGTCCATCACCCACATGCTCGGCGGACTTATTCTATATAAAGACCAGGCATCCTCCGCATTAGCGAGGCCTATCGTCCGGTAATTCTCTTTGTGCAAATAAGCTTGAATCAGTGTGCGTATATTCTCGTCATCGTCTACAACTGCGATGAGGTAATCGTTATTCATGAACGGGGCCTCCTGTACTTTTCTCTATAGTGAGTATACCAAAGGTATATATATGGGAAGAGCTTTGCCATTGTTTTTCCACAATTACACCAATATTGTGCCACACTCCTTCGGTAAATTGATAACTGTAAGACAAACCAAACCATAAGGAGTGTTACGAAATGAACTACAGTTTCAAATTCAGAAATGTTGCCCTGTCCGCCCTGCTGCTCACTGCGATCTCCGCACCGATTGTCGCGAATGCCGACAGCGCCGCTAACACAAATGCTGTTACAAACGGAACAGCTTCCTTAAAAGAAGCGAAATCCGCCACTGCAGCCTTTGCATTGGCTAATCCAGTTGAGCTGGCCAAAAAGTACGCGCCAGAAACAGTAAGCGAATGGGAAAAAACGCTGGCCCGTTACAATAAACTGCTTTCACAAAACTCTACATCCCAAGTAATGGCCACTTTGGTTGCTGTTGATGTAGACTCTGACGAATGGAAGAAAGTTTTCGAGAACGCCAAACCAGGTGAGATCAAAGAAATGCAGGCTTTAGAGGTTGAGGAAGGCAAACTTACCTCAGTTGAGGGAGTAAAAGCCGATAAAGTACCTAATTCCGAAAATTTGAACACCTTGTCTTTTTCCATTACCAAAAACAGTTCGGATCTGAAAGGATTAGTTGAGAACGCAGAATCTGGAGTGGCAATTGCAATCAGCCCTCTGAATCTTGACGAAAAAACAACCGGAACAACAAACGCGTTTATAGCGAATGCTGAAATTCTTCAATTTAGCGGTACTACAGCTGCCAGTGCATTCTTCTCAGCACAAAGTAATTTGGATAATGCCGTAACAGCTAAGGATGAAGCTGCAATCAAGACTTCCCTTGCCGACCTTCTGAAGCAATACAAAGCGCAAATTACTGAGCTAGAGGCAGCTCAAGAGTAGGTTTAAATACAAAAGACCGAACGCCAACAACCAGCAGGCCTCCATGTGGAAGCCTGCTGGTTGTTGTTTTATCGACTATAAGTTTATATCTGTTATGTGTTATCTTTATTTTTCATTAACCCGGGTAACCACAAATGGCTCGTTCAACGAATGCAGGGCTGCGGCCATATCTTCAACCGAAAGGCTGCCGCCAGCCGAAATATGATATTGAAACTCATAGAAGCCGCCCAAGGTCGCTTTGAAATTCGTTTCCCAATAATTCGTCATCAGCCAGGCATAAGCTTCCGGTTGAGCGTCAGGCGTTTGCTGCGTGTGGACCTTTCTGGTCCCGTAATCCAGCGTTCCCCATTGCACGAGAGGTGTGTCCGGGACAGCAAGCAGCAGACTGCGGTCATTATCCTGCCAGGCAATGCCCGACTGTACAGCGGAATAATCCAGGCAAGTTCCCGGAATCTGATCCTTCCAGGGGCGAACGAGGCCTCCTGGCTTGTCGGCAAACAGGGTAACTGGCCCAGTGCCTCCTGGGGTGAACGGCAGAGCCAGATAAACGTTCTCCGGATTCCAGATGCTCTCTTTATGGAACCGCGCCGAAATATCCATCCGGTTTTGACGGGTATAGATCCGCAAATGCAGTGAAAAATAGGCGATGCCCTTGAGCTGATAACCAAGCTCAACGGTAGCATACAGCGGTCCATTATCCACCGCGCGTACAGAGATGAGCTGACCAACCGAACGCTCCAGGTTAAGGCCTTTACGGTTGCGTCCCATTTTGGAACGGACGCTCCAAACCTGAGAAGCATCCGCAGGGTTCGCTGGATTTGTCACCTCATAGATGGGTGTAAATGCCCCATACAGATCATCTGCTTTCAGCAGTTCGCGTCCTGTCTCCTTATCGATCCACGAGATAATGCCGCGCTCTTTCGACCAAGTCAAGCGTACAAAAGGTGACTCCAGCCCAGTTTGGCAAACGGAGACCGGCGCTTGCTGTCCGCCTGTCGTTAAGGAATACATATCCTCCATATCGTACACCTGGTCAGCGCCGATCAGCTTCGAATTGGAGGTTGACGTTAAGGAAGAAAGACTCTTCTGAGCTGCCAGGATTGGGCGCAGGATCAGTATGCAGCTCTCCATGCCTTGGAGCTTAAGCTCCGCAATAATCGTCTGTGGGTTGCTTGACTGCTGGATCAGTACCTGTCCCGTGTCTTCCCGGATCACTTCTACTCCGTTCAATAGCTCATCCGGTTCCCATCCTTCAAGCTTCAACTGAACCAACTCGGTTACCTCCCGCTTCGAAAGGTTCGTGACTTTGAAGCGATAAGGACGCCCCGGGTACAAGGTGGCGGCATTATCGGCGAGCAGCACCTGATCTAGCGCGCGGTAAGCAAGCCTGCTTGCCTCTGCAGCGTGAGCTGTCTTGCGAACCTCAAGCATCTGCACATTTTTGTGCCACGGTTCATAAACAGAGGAGTGATACCCCCAAGTGTGTTCTGCATAAAGAGTAAGCTCCTGCTCTACAGCCTCGATTTCCTGAAGACTAACACTTTTCTGTTCAGGGTCGAGCTTTTCCACCTTGCGAATTGTCCGCTGTGCGTCACGGTAAATCTGAGTGTGCATCGGTGTGGAGCTTACACCGTCCGACCACCAGTCTGGCCAATCCCCTTTATGCACAGGCAGACCATCCGTCCCTTCCTCCTTCAAGCGTGCAAAAAAGCCGCTCAACGTACTCATCTCCACGGAAATTCCCTCGCCGTTTTGACGGTTCCATGCATCGATCCATTCCATGATTGCGCTATTGGGCGATCCGTTGTCTGTGGGCAATCCGGACAGCATCATCGGCACGAAATCATATGGATACTGCTCCGCTTCAAGCTGGGCCAAGTACCGGTGGATGCGAATATTGGCGATTTGGTTATGAATGTTCGCCGGTTCCACAAGTCTGTGGCCGAATTCATCACGAATCATGTATTTGCCAAGCGCACCAGGGCAGAAGCCAAGCTCGTTGCCAAGCATGTAGTGGTCTCCATTCCAGACCAGCAGACGTTCCCCACTTGGAGCTTCCCACCAGAAAGGGGCCTGCTTGCGGCCCAGCGCATACATGCCGTGATGAGTATGTATACAGCTGAATAAATGTTGGATTCCGTTTTCCAGCAAGCTATCGGCATATCCCCAGCTGTAGCCATTGATATCCGCCGTCATCGCACTGTCTATTGGATGACCGATAGATCTGGCATATGTCTGAGCTTTACTGTGTATTTTGTTCAGCAACTGTAGGTCGGGCAGCTCGGTCATATTCAAATACGTGCCGGACAGCTCGATATCGCCCCGTCGCACGGCTTCGGCAAAGGCACCTTTTTCTTCGTCTCCGGCTTGCTTCAGGAATTGCTCCACGGCCCAGAAGGTCTCGCAGGTCCAACGGAACCCTTTCCACTCGGGGTTTACGCCGTTATGAGCATCGTTAACAATACGCAGCGCCTGACGGATAAAATCGATATGATATTGTTCAATCTTCTCCTGTCGATCGGTATAACCAATGTCAGTATGGGAATGGTGAATGACGTATATTTTCCAATTCCGTTCAAGCGTCGGGATGGCAGCCTGTTTGATTTGTTGTTCGAGTGTCATCTTTTTTTCTCCTTTGTTGGTGGATTAGGTACCTTTTACGAGTTGGAAAATCCCATGGAACACATGCTCCTGCATTTGTTTCTCATTATGCAGAGCAATCTTCTCGGGCAAGAGTGATTCCGAAAGCGCGCCGCCAAACAGATCTTGGGTTTCGGCAATTTGTCCTCCCAGGATCAGACGAGCGGGGCGAAACTCTGCCACGTACGGACGCAGCATTTCCCCAAGCCGCTGGCCGTAAAGCTGCCATACACGGATGGCGGAGGAATTTCCCTGTCTGGCCGCTATGGCCAGATGGTACACGTCCTCTCCCTGCCTTCGAGCATCATGGCTATCTGCCAAGGCCAAAATGCCTCGGCTTCCGAACAGATCATCCACGGTTCCTCCGTTGTATTGCTCGGCATACAACATGCCTGAGTCGGGAATTCCCCATTTTCCGCTGACAATGGACCGGTTCTCAACAAAAGCGGAGCCAAGGCCCGTTCCCAATGTAAGGCAAAGCAATCTGTCCTGTGGAAAAAGCCTGCTGACCCCCAGAGCGAACAGAGTAGCATCATTGCCAAAACGAATATCTGCGGCGGCAAGCTGGGTCATCCATGTAGGAGCAGTGGGCTCCGCTGCAAGCGCCGTTAATTCACACCGCAGCAGTGTTTTTAGATTGAATTCATAAAGCTGCTCGTATTTATTCAATCCCTGGATACGGGAAACGCCTGTGTCGTATTCAAAAGGTCCGGGGAAAGCAAAGCCGATGTGAAAATTGGCAAAAGTGGCCCGGGTCCCTTTATCGGTACTTAGCCTCTCCATGTAGGTGACGTATGCAGCGGCAAGCTCCTGGATCACGCCAGCCAGGTTGGAGGCGATTTCATACGCGCTACTGTCGGAGTGCGATGACCTTTTGACATAAAGTTGTGGTAGAAGATTCCCGTCACTCAGTACAACGGCACCCTTCAAAAAGGTTCCCCCGGCATCAATGGCAATCGTGACGTCAGGGTTCATAAACGTTCACCAGATTTCCAGTGATGCGGAAGCAGAGGCATGTTCCAGTCTGGCGAAACCTGTGCCCGGATCAGAGTGCACGATCGGTCACCCAGAGACTCCAGACGGAAACCTCCGACAGAGGCAGGAACGATATACGCTTCGGCGTACCCCCACTCCACAGCCGCTGCCTCATCATCCAGCGGAGTCAGCCGCACACGGTCACCTTCTACGAGGTTGAACATAACAAACTCGCCAGCCGTATCGTCGATCCACTCTCCGTCCAGTTTTAATCTTTTGATCTGAAAAAGCAGATCCTCCCGTTCGCCCAGCAGCTCTTCCCTGCTGTCTCCCTGTACCCGGCTTTCCTTTGGAACCGCTATCAAATGCTTCTGAACGTAATCCGTGTCAAACTGTTCCTGCATGTTGGCTCTGGCATGATCGACGTTGATCGGACGCGGCAGTCCGTCTCTGTCCAGTCGCAAATGGTCGTATATTTTGAAGGTAAACCACCAGGTTGTCGAAGAGATCTCCAGCACCAGATTGTTTTTGCCCGAAAAATGTACGGCTCCCGGCGGGATCAGAAACAGGTCACCCTTACTCGCATCCCAAATGTTCACATATTCTGGGATCTTCAGCGGTTGTCCCAAGGTGTGTGCAGATTCAACCGCCTGAAGCAGCTCCTCCCCGGTTGTACCCTCCGTGAAACCCAGTCCCACAAAAGGTTTGGCTCCTTCCTTCTGTTCCATAATGTAATAGGATTCCTGCTGGGTCATCGTTTCGTTGAAGGTCTGCTCGATGTAAGCCTGCTGGGGGTGGACCTGCAAAGACAGATGATCCCCGTCGATCGTATCGAGATAATCAAACCGGATCGGAAAATAGTCGCCAAACAGTTGCACATTGCGCTCGCCCATAATTGCTTCTGGATGAGCTGACAGCAGCAGAGGGAAAGGAAGCTCCACTATAAAGTCCCGATAACCAATCAATAGCGTGTTCTCCGGTGCGATAGGTTCAAACCCCCATGCGCAGTTATTCCAATCCTTAGGCAGGTCGCATAGTTCTTTTAAATACTGTCCGCCCCAAATCCCCGGTGCAAAAAACGGCTTTACTCGAAAAGGCTGCTGGGCTGCTGAAGCCAAAAGTCGGCGCAGCATGGGGACGGTGACCAAAACGGGTCGTTCCCGGTTGTTCGTATCCACATAGTAGTCAAAGTCATACAAGTGGCGTTTGCGATATTCCTCCCAGACGGGCCATTCCAGAAAAAAGGCCTGTTTATAGGTTTCGACCGTATCCAGGCAAGGACCTAACCCCAGAGAACCCATCCCCTGCTGATGCAGTTTCTGCTGTGTTTCTCTGGATAAGTCGCAAAACAGAGAAACGTTCGTTAAACCTGATGCTGTAGAAAGGAAACCAGAGCCTGGCCCAAAGGTCACAACGATGGGGGCTAACTGAACTACGTTCGGCGACTGGACCTCTGCATGTTCAGCGGAGTGATAAAGCCGAAGTTGATCGTCTACATCACTGAGCCAGACCGACTGTGCATGTGGCCGGAAATAATCCTTAACGCTGACGTCCGAGGCTACAACGCCAAAAGCACGGTTATCCGTCAGATAAGGGTGAAACTGCTGAAGCAAATCTGCAGAAGACTTTAAATAATCAGCGCTGTCTATTTCAATTAAAACCCTGCTCTCTAGGTGGCAGCGCGACCGCAGTATTGCCAGACATTCGTTGAATGCGGCACCATGTGTACCATCAATGACCATATAAAAAGGAAGCAAATCATTCTGTACACATTCAGGCCAAATTTGATCAAGCCATTCTTCATACGCATTCCAGATCCCCGGTTCTTTCTCTTGGTCGGGCTGAAGCTGAATGAAATTGACTGGGTTGGTTTGAAAGGTCAAAGGGGCTATTCGGGGCATGTTTAAAACCTCCAACTCTATATCGATTTATGTTCATCATTGTATAGGGAGTTGGAGGTGCTGTCTTTAAACGATCAAGCTGTGTTTTTGTACAATCAGGACATTCGGGGTGGGTAATGCATTTTGCCAGAGCGGCCTTCGGCAAACTGATTGCGTCGGAATTTGGCCGGGGCAACACCAAGCTCGCGGGTGAATATCCGGGTAAAATAGTGCACGGATTGGAACCCGCACTTGATGGCGATATCTTTAATTGGTGTCTGTTCATTTAATAAGAGCCCAGCGGCTTGCTGCACACGTCGTTCCTGAATGTAGTGGACGAAGGACTGCCCCAGATTTTCCTGAAACAACCGGGTCAGGTGACGGGATGAAATGTGGAGGTGCCTCGACACCGTCATAAGTGTAAGCTCATTGATCAAATTATCATCAATGTATCGTTTGGCCTGTCGGAACAACGTATTTTGTTCCATGGGCTGCTCTCCCGTATCGGCCGAGTCTGTTCGAGTCGGAACGTGCAAATCTGCTATCGATAACAGCAGAGAAGCGGAAATTTGCTTTACAGCAAGTGGAAGAGTTGCCCCAGGCTGGTCGAAAGAAGTAATGAGCGCTTGCCATAAATGGCCAGTTGGCGTAAGGTCCGCTTGCTGGGCTACGCTTTGTCCAAGCTCGGCAAGACGACGGAAGAATTCAGTATAATAAACATCTGTGTGGGCTTCATCCAGTTCGAAAGCCACATAAGAAAGTGTCAGTCCGGTCTGGCTGCGGATTTGATGCCATACGCCTGGAAGAGATAGAAATGCTGTTCCTTTATTTAAAGCATAATGCTGGTTTTGTTCTATGTAGCTTCCTTCACCGTCTACCACATAACATGCCTCAAAAAAGGAATGCCGGTGGAAGGCATTGTCGAAATGATCGGGCATGAATCCCCAATACAAAATGGACAATGAAAGCCCTGTTTGCTCCACTTTTGTAATATAACGATTGCATATCTGATTGGCCCGGCGGAAGCTGGCTTCGATGGTCATGGCGTTCCTCTCCCTTCAAGCTCTCATTATACGTTTGCATAGCAAAAAGGCAAACCGGAAGTCGGTCTGCCTTTTTGAATAACAATTATTGTTCAGCCATTTTCAGAAAATACTCGGAGGCCAAACGGACAGCCAGGACACTCGCACTATTGAGGGAGTTATCAAATATAAGAACATGGTTATTTTTTACTGCCTCCAGTGAGTTCCATACCTTCGAAGATTCCTTTTCCTTCACGGCTGCCTTTGCAACGTCAATATCATGCTGGATAATAATATAATCGGGATTCATGTCGTATAGTCCCTCCAGCGTAAGCGCCTCGCCACCCTCAGGATATCCCTTCGGTGCCAATAATCCAAAGCCTGCAGTTTGATTGTAGTACATTGTATTTTTAGATCCCTGGGCATTAAAATTGGCTTTTCCATCAACCCGCAACAAGGCAAAAGTCTTATCCTCAAGAGTACCTAACTGTTCTTTCGTTTTTGCGATCATTTCTTGGGTTTCTTTAATCAATTGTTCCGCAAGCTCTTCTTTTCCAACAACCTCAGCAAGAAGCATCGTTGTATTTTCCCAGGTATCGGTGTAGTCGATTAAGATGACTGGAGCAATCTTGTTCAACTCATCATAAATGGTATCCACAGACCCCTTAAAGGTTACAATCACATCAGGCTGGGCATCAATAATCTTTTCCAAATTCGCTGAGTCACTACCCAAATCAATAATATCAGTAGACCCAGCGTAAGGCTGTAAAGTTGCAAACTTCTCCATCGCTTCCACCGCGCTTATTGATGCGATTGGAGGAGTATCCAGAGCAAAAAAGTAATCTAAGTACAATGGATGCAGCACCGCTATACGCTCTGGTCGTTTCTCAAGCACCACCCCATTATCGCTGGCATCCTTAATGGTTCTTGGCCATGCTTCACCCTCGATCTTGCTGGCCTCAGGAGTAACTGCAACGGGCGTCTCGGAGCATCCAGCCAGTATCCCCCCTGCAAGTAAAATTACAGTTAAAATCAATCCAGTTAGTCTTTTCATATGTCCTCCCAATTCCTGTGTATGCAATGTTTTATGAATTTCCTAAATGATCGCGCAATGTTTCCCCGGTATATTCACTTCTGAACAGACCTCTTTCAACCAACTTCGGAATCAGCTCTTCAAAAAATATTTCCATCGATTTTTCTGAACCGCCTGGCAGGGCGATGAATCCATCAATAGCACCAGCCTCAACCCGCTCAATAATATCATTCATTACGGTCTCGACTGTTCCCACAGATACCCAGTGAGCAGATCCAACAACCTCTGGCCGATTCAGAATATCTTGTACTGTAGGCTGGTATTTGGTAATATATCGGCGCAACAGTTCGGCATGTGTGCGGCTGCGAACAGCCTGATCAGGATCAGGCAGCATATCCTCGGTTACGTGTTGATCCAAGGGGAAACCGCTTAGATCAAGCCCCATCAACGATTGCAGAGAGGCATGTCTGCGCTCAAGACTTAAATGGGCATGAGCAGCCTTATGTAATTCAAGCGCTTCTTCGTGCGTATCAGCCAGGAAAAAATATAAACCCGGCAATACTTTAATGGTGCTTGGATCGCGCCCATGTTCTACAGCTCGTTTTCTCAAATCACTTCGCAATTCCACGCCCGATTCAAGATCCGGCATCGCCGCAAAAATAGCATCCGCTACGGAAGAGGCAAAATTCCGGCCAATATCCGAAGCACCGGCTTGAAACAGAGGAATGGTTCCCGATGGATGAGAAGGTAAAGTAAGCGGCCCTTTTACATTGAAAAATTCACCAGAATGATGAATAGCATTCACTTTTTCCTTATCAGAAAACATGCCTGACTCACGGTCAATAACAATAGCCTCATTCGGAAAACTATCCCAAAGCTTGCATACCACATCCGTAAATTCGATTGCCTTCGCATACCGTTCTTCCGGTGATGGCATTGGTGAATTTCCGAAATTATCGGCGCCTTCAATAGAAGTGACAATATTCCAGCCGACACGTCCATTGCTTAGCCAGTTCAAGGATTGAAGCTGACGGGCAACAACGTAAGGCGGATTAAACGTGGTAGAAATGGTCGTAACGAGTCCGATCCGATTGGTTTCACGAGCTATTGCTGCAAAAAACAAAGTAGGATCTGGGCTGCCGAAATTAGAAGAATCGCCTAACATCTGCGGGCTAATATACAGATAATCAGCTCTGAAAAGAAAATCGAGCTTAGCGTTCTCCGCCATTTTTGCCCAATGAATATAATAGTCAATGGTTCCTGTCTGCTCCACTCCGCTATCCGGGTGCCGCCAACTGTCACCTTTATTCCATGTTGCATTTAAGGACAATCCAATACATAGTTGTCTGTTTGAAGTCATTTCTACCAACCTTTCTTAGTTCTTATCATTGTTTTGCTCCTAGAAAGCCTTCCCGCTCAAAATGGAGCGACTTTCAATAATAATGATTCTCATTATCAAAATAAAGTTTAGCAAGGATTCAAGCAAATTTAAATACACAAGTTACAAATCTGATATGCACAATTATCTAAACTATGGTTGGACGGCTAAAGGTTAGGTTCTTGCCTCACGACAAAAACAAAAAAAGCCGCATCAATGCGACTTTTATCTTTCAACGCTCTAACTTGTATCATCTGTACTGTTTGCCACACTGCTGTCTCTGCACCGATGCCACTTCTAAATTAGACTTATAATCAAAGTAACTCCAGAGCTTTCAACAAGGCATACTCACTAGAGGTGGCACCTATTTGAGAAAAATGTGCATTCGGAAACATTGGAGCCAAATGATGATATCCAGGAAGTACTTGCAATTCGATCAATACACCGTCAAAGGCAAGTTGTTTGGCAAATAATAAGGTTTCGTCTATGAACAGATCAACGCTGCCTATGCTCATATAAGTGGGTGGTAAACCGGCAAGAGATTTGGCACGCGCTGGCACGTAATACTCATTTGTTTCCTCTTGTCCGGGTTCGTGACCTATGACTGATTTCCAGCCGAAATAATTGCTTTTTTTGGTCCAAACAAACTCGCCGGCATAAGGATGGTCTGGCAAAATACTTGTACGGTCATCAAGCATTGGGCTGCGCAATCTTAGATGATGGATGTCGAATTCCTTCTGGTCGCGAATGTACAGGGCTAACCCCGCCGCTAATCCACCACCAGCACTGCTGCCAGCAAGTGCAACTTTCTTAGTATCTATCCCTAATTCCTCAGCATGCTCGATACACCATTTCAAGCCTGAATAACAATCCTGTAATTGACTTGGCTGAATATGTTCTGGAGCTAGCCGATAGTAAACCGATACACAGCAAAAACCATGTTGCACAGCCAGTGCCGCATTGCTTTGGCGTTCACCGACCGGACTGCCCATAACCATTCCCCCACCGTGAATCGAATAATATAACGGCATCTTACTATACTTTGGTTGGCGGGGTTTAATAATTTCGATACGAATATCAGGACCGCCAAAATAACTTGGCACCACCCTTTCTTCGAATGTGACTGGAAACAGCTGTGTTACATCGATTTGCGGCATCATGTTTGTTTGACTTTTCCTTGCTTCCATTAGTGTGGCAGCGGAAAGATCGGTGGTTGGGATTAATTCAATCGCACTTATTATCTCCTGATCGATCAGATGTCTGCTTCTGCTTGTTGGTTCATTCATGTTTACCGTTTCCTCGCTCTCTTAATTATGTTCAATGAAGTGCTACTCTCTCCAATGGTCCAGTATTCCCGATTCGAATTCAAATCAAAAGTTACACTTTCTCTCACCGTATCGACTCCTCTTCTGCCTAATCCTATTGTAAAGAGCGCAATAAGCTATTTAAATGAAAACAATAAGTTAGAATCGTTTTTGACATAAAAAAACACTGATGAGTTTCTTCATCAGTGCCGTGTACTACTTATTTTTGGAATAAACAATTTTCTTAATAGTTTCAACAGAAAGAAAGTAGTCCTTAGCAAGCTGCTCAACGCTGCTATTACTCTTAAAGGCTTGTCTAATAGTGGCATTTCGGTGATCTAACCATTGTCTTCCGCCACTCAAGCTTCCCCAATGGTTATATTCCTTTTCCTGTTTCGGAATGTAAATCGTCTCTCCCTGGACATACTCTTGAATCATTATAATTAACTTTTCAGGCAATATTTTTTTAGCGTTTGTATATTTCACTCTGCTTCACTCCTTATTTTAGAAAATAAGGTGCAAAGCCAAAATATTAGAAAAGCTTATTTAGCGTTAGAAAAGATTTAACCCCATGCAAAGTAACGCTTCTCCAATACTGGCTTTGCACAAGTGAAGAAAGTCACAGACAATCTTAACAGATTCTCCATCAGTAAAGCACCTCCCTTTTACGTTGCCAGTATAGCATAAATATAATTACTTCGGACTATCTCATGAACAATAGTTAGTCATCCCTATGGATATATTGAATTAACTTATCTTTACGGGGATCGATATCGAATGTAATAAACTCCTTCGCTTTTGGAGGATTGTATGGACTAAATCATAACTTGGCTGCGGCTTCTGAATTTTTTGATAATACTGAGTAATCGCCATCTTTAAGTAACGTCAAAGATAAAGGTTTAAACTCCTCCTCATTCACTATGTTAGGCTCTGCAGAGACTAAAGCGCTTAGATTTAGCATTAAAATACAAAAAACAAGACAACTAACAAAGATGTTCGATACTTTCATCATATGTTCTGCTCCTTAGCGAGATTTGACCCTTACCTATCAAGTTTCCCAATGGTTGATTTTTTTAACACAAGTCAACGACAAGTCGCTTGGGAGTTGATTTTATAAACCGTATAATCATAAGCAGAGGTGACGTTGATGAACGAAATTAATTTAGCATCTATCCTTGTTGCAAAACGCTGAGAAAAAGGATTAACACAGGATGCATTTGCTGCATTTATCGGTGTTTCCAAAGCGTCAGTTTCCAAGGGGAAAATATGTGGAAACCTGCGTGGAAGGATTCTTTCCTTTTAAGCTTCATGGGGATTGCTTTATTGACCTGATTGAACCGTGGCTGAAAGATTTCTACATCGCCGCTCCCCGCAGCGAGCATTGGAGGTTAGGGGAATGAACGAAAAAATAATTATTGGCAAAGGAATCGCCGTGCTGCGATATGACAAAAGAACACTCGTTTATGGAAAAAAATGAAAAACGATACCAGCTTATCCGTTAAAGAAGAAACGATTTAAGATGCTATCCTTGCAGCAGATTTATTACGCAAAGACCCACGTATTGATACCAGCCAAATATATTTATACATTAAGTGATGAAGAAGCGAAATCAACTGTGGTTTTAGGGAAATATTCTAGAGCCTTCCACTTCAAAGAGATGGGAGAACATCCATCCATCCATTAATTACCTTAACGTATTAGATAAACCCGTACTCATTTTACAAAGAGATTAAGATTTCCATATAACGTGATCAATGACATTTCCGAATGGATTTACCATTCAGTTTAGAAAAAAGCCATCAATAATCAGTAACTGACTGATTTCTTCAATACTTCTATACTTTCCTGAAGGAACGATTGATTTCTTTCAACTCCTCTTTTTTTACACCAAACAACTGCACTGAAAGCATCATAGAAATTATAAAACGGCAATACGATTTCGAGATTTAACATGTTCCGAATGGTTTGATAACCTTCGAAGTACGGGGACTTCGTTCTCGGGTTTACTTCCCAAATATATCTATTGATTTTAGTGAAGTCTATTTCAGAGGAGCCACCCCGGGCACTCTCGAAATCAATAATGCCAGCAACCTTGTTCCCATTCACCAATATATTGCCAGGTCGAAAATCCATATGTACAAAACAGGGTCCGTCCGGATCTGGTAAAGCAGAGAACACACCATCAAAATGAAGAATACATCGTTCATACAATGCTGATTCGAGGAGATCTTTGCAGGGCTCTTTCCACTTTTCAAAATTGTTTTTGATATGTAGTCGCCAATTATTTTGGTCAAGAAATTTAAATCCCTCGGTTGAATGGTAACCGTATCCTGGAGTTTTCACCTCATGGAGCATCGCATGATACACACCCATTTGAAAAGATAGCTTTTCATCCATATTTTCTGTACAAGGCACCCCTTGAATTGCTGAGAGAAGCAATGCTCCAGTATTACTTTCATCCCCATACCAAATGTCCAATACCTTAGGAACAGGTATGACCTCCTTCAATATTTCAAGCATCTGAAATTCGCGAAACAGCTTATCCTTGTTAAATGGAATCTTCACATATACGTCTTCTCCACTAACAAGAGTAAGTTTATATACATCAGAACTATATGATTCCGGAACATCTTCAATATCCAAGACATTCAACTTCAGCTTTTCTATAACGTTTAGAATGGAACTCATGTGGCACCTCCTTTATTTGCGTTCTAATATAAATCAGCGAGCCCATTTGATGTGGCTCGCTGATTTTATGGGCTCTTATATTAACATATTTATCCTGTAGTTGGCTACTGAGATAACTGCAACGTTATAGATGTATGATTTTTAAAGCTAGCGTTATAGAAAGCTCCCAATTTCTCAACAGCTTCTTTAACCGGTTCTGGTTTGTCATATAGATCATAGTGGCTTGCATTTGTATTGGATCAATTAAATGGCTCTACCGAACAAGTCACCACACAAGTCGGTGGACTAATAACGCGGACTATTTCGATTAAATGAGCTTGTCCCGTTATAAAAAGCCGCTATACGCGGCCTTTCACCATATTAAATTAGCTCCAGTATGAATAATCAGAATTTAAAAGAAAGTTTAAATCACCGGCTAAACAACCTTCAATGCTTTACTTTTTCAAGCTTTCCATAAAATCATGCAGTGCGTTGGATACCCACTTCTTCGGATGAAGAACGAGCTGAATTTCGAGTTGAAGTTCTGCATGTTCAAGGGGTAATGCTTTCAGCTCCCCCCGCTCGATTTCTTCCATTACAGCCATCTGTGGCAGAATCGAAATACCCTCCCCTGACTTAATGCTTCTTTTGATTGCTTCCGGATTGCCAAGTTCCAGACCGATCCGATAAGGGATTGAATTTGCGCGAAGCACTCTTTCAAGCAGTTGCCTGTAGTTGCATGTATCTTCAGGCATAATCCATTCCATATCCTTTAGATCCTTCAATTCAATCTGCGTTTTGGCGATCAGCGGATGCTGCGGATGAACGATCAGCAAAAGCGGTTCTTGGCGAATGGTAATCCACTGCAAAGCCGGATCGCTCGAATCATCTGCAAGAATAAGTCCGATATCGGCTTCACCTTCCCTGACCTGATGCAAAATTAACCCCTCACGGTTCGTATGCAGTCGTATGTTCAGATCCGGGTATTCTTTACGGGTGGCTTGCATATATGGAGGTAAAAAGTAAGAAGCGATAGAGTCCATCGTACCGATCGTTAAGGAGCCACCGCCCTGCTTCGCCATTTTTTCCTTGGACTGCTCAAACAATTCCAACATCTGTCCGGCAAGCTTGAACAGCTCTTCCCCGGCAGAAGTCAGACGAATCTTGTTATTGCTATAGCGTTCAAAGAGTTTGACTTGATATGCTTTTTCCAGCTTCTGAATTTGCGTAGTAACACTGGATTGTGCATAACCCAGCACCTCTGCGGCTCTGGTGAAGCTCTCGCGAATTGCGACTTCTCTGAACGTCTGAAGATAGATTAAATCCAACTTGCTCACCTCATCGAAAATATTGATGACAACTATCATTTGTTATAGGTAACTGTGATGCTGGTTCCTATGTTACATTAGTTTCAATATAACGGGAAGAGGTAGTTGATTATGATGAATGAACAACATGTTCAAGGAATTTATATACCGGTAATTGCCCCTTTTTCGGATGACAACAAGCTGGACATTGAATCGTATCGCAAATATGTTACCCATCTTGCCAAACACGACATTCAGGGATTGGTCGTAAACGGCACGACAGGAGAATCTCCGACTGTCTCCTGGGATGAAGTAAAGCAAATGGTGGAAGTAACGAAAGAGATTTTGATAAGTCTGAACAAATCCATCCCCCTCGTCGTGGGAACAGGAACCAATGATACCTATTCGACGGTTCATCGGACCGAAATGGCCGCTGAATTAGGAGCGGATGCTGCTCTGGTGGTCACTCCTTATTACAACAGACCGACGCAAGAAGGAATTCTAGAGCATTTCTCCAACGCGTCCCGGACAGGATTGCCAATCCTAGTCTATGAGATTCCCGCTCGAACTGGTAGTCGCATGACCTTGGATACGATGAGAAAAGTCATGGATCTGGACGGGGTTATTGGCCTGAAGGACAGCACTGGCGGTTTGGATCTGCTGCTGGCGCTTACCCAATATGAGACGAAGCCTGTACTTTGCGGGGAGGATGCTTATTTCCATGCGATGCTATGTCAAGGTGCTGCAGGCGGGATGGTAGCATCTGCTAATATTCATACCCAACGGTATGTGGACGTGTATCAACGCTTTGTATCTGGTGACGTGAATGCATCAAGAGACAGCTTTAAGCAGCTGCAGCCACTGATTAGTGACGTGTTTGCAGAACCTGCTCCAGCCTCGATCAAATGGTGGCTTGCTCAGCAACAGCTGATTGCCTCTGCAAAACTGCGTCTGCCGCTGACTGCCGCATCGGAAAAAGCAAAACAAAGGTTGGCGGATACACTCGCAGAGATGGTCGTACCTTCTTAAACAAGATCAAATTTTGCTACGATTTATGAGTACATCCAGTCTGATTTAATGAGACATCATGGAATGGAAATAAAAAACAACCCGTATTGATACATCAATACGGGTTGTTTTAATTTTAAACACTGTGCGTCAGACGAACTAGATATTGCTAATTCACCATTCATCAGGGAATGCTGATCACTACTTTGAATATTAAAAGTAATCCGAAAAGTAAGGTGCCTGCTGCTCAATAGCATCTTCTAACAAATCAAGCGTTTCTGGATCACATTTAATCCGGCCAATCTTATGCAAATACTCAGGACGTTTATAGCCTAACAACATGGTCGTCATGGTTTGGATACTTATGCTATCTTCACTACGTCGATTTTGACTCCGAATTACTCTTCCACTTCCATTCGGTTCAATTTGTAGTGTAAATGTGCCTTGATTCCATGACAGCAACGGATCTTGCAGCGTAAAGGTCCACTCTCTATCCACAGCTGCGGGTTTGAACGGATATTTTGAGATAAATTGCTCAATGTCTACGATCCGTGCCATAAAGTAAGGCGAAATGGTTTCCTTAATATCAGCATCTTCCAGCAAAAAGGCAAGCTGTTCATCGGTATGAATATTGCCTACCACTTTAGATATCATTGAAAAATGCGCACTAATGAAATTCCACAGTCCACTTCGTGCCTCTTCATGAATGAAGATCATATCTTTGACATGGAACACTTCTTCTTCAATCCAATATAAAATGTAGCCATCCGGTTGTCCGTCTTCACCATAATAGACAGCTGCAGTTAAATCATCTGAATCCCACCGCCAGTACTCACTCCACGCCAGTTCTTTCCGCAGCATCGCTCCATGGGTTTGCATCGAAAAGCGTTCATAAGCCACCTTTACATCTTCGCTGTCGGGTTCTACACGTGCCACATCGCCAGGAACGGGTTTGTTTTTGGGCAATTGGAAGTCTTGAACCTCAAACACGATTTTATCAGATATGATCTCCCATCCTTTACGGCGATAATACGGTATGGAGTAAGGATACAAGTACGAAATGGATTGTTTCTGTTCACGCATATTGGTGAGAGCTTGCAGCAGCAGTTTATTCATTAAACCTTGACCCGAATATTCAGGAAAAGTCCCCACACCAGTAACGCCACCCATAGCGTAAGTTTGGTTAAATATCCGAACTTCAAATGGATATATGGATACCTGAGAAATCAGTTTTTCTCCATCGAACCATCCAAGTACATCTGCTTGTTGTAAGACAGGTGATTTTTCATGGAGAATTTCGCTTTCTTTCCAGCCATGTTTGTGAAGATCATTATGAGTAACCTGAAATACATAGCGTAACAGTTGACTATATTGTTCCAAATGTGATAAATCTACTTTTTTCATTTTTAAATTTTGCTTACGATGCATGCCAGTTATTCTCCCTTGGTTTTAAATTATATTATTTACCAATTGCTTCAGAATCATGCTGAAAGTGACCTATATTAGGTTCGTCCTTGTGCAAGCCCTACTGTAAATGCATTTTTTAAACAAATAAAAAAAACCATTTAACTCTTAAAAGTTAAATGGCTTTAAAAATATGAATTTTCAAATTCAATCACGTCTTTGTTGTTTTACGGGCCATGATCCAATTGAAAAATCGGTTCAATTTCTTAACTCCAATGTAAATCCTTCCATTTCTTCTTCCGCTTCATTCATCAGGTCCAGCAACTGATCTGCGTACTCTCCAAGAGACTTCCGACTTGCATCAAAATCAATCCACTGAATGGTAAGTGGCATAGAGAGAAATCCAGTCAGGCAATCCCATAATGCGTCCAAATTCCGCCCATACGTTTGACCTAATTCAAGACTGGTCTGAAGGACGTCATGTAATTCTTCTTTTCCATGAATATCCTTTCCATTGATGACTACTGTCTTCATATGATCACCTTTTCCCTATTCGATTTGCTCAAACGTACGGTAATGATCCGTTGTTTTATAGATTAATCCATC
Source organism: Paenibacillus sp. ALJ109b (assembly GCF_010747435.1). Lineage (NCBI taxonomy): Bacteria > Bacillati > Bacillota > Bacilli > Caryophanales > Paenibacillaceae > Paenibacillus > Paenibacillus sp. ALJ109b. The sequence continues at coordinate 78,867 of NZ_JAAIFP010000027.1, read as the reverse complement.
ATTGGAATATAAAATCCGATCACTCCCCCGCGTTCCTCCCGAATAATTAATGTCTGCTTCGTACCAAGTTCTTCCTTTTTTCTTGGGCAACAGCCCTTCTCGATTTTGAAATACGTCACCGCCAATGCTTTTGCCTGGAGCCACTTTTTCCAAATTACCTTTACTAGGCTCCCATCCTAATTCTCTAGCTTCTTTCTTGGTTATATAATTTTCCGGAAGTTCATTATGCTCCGAAATATACTTGGCTACTTCATCAAATTGCGTTAGAGCTGCATTCTCTTGAGATGAGCCATTTAATGAAACCGTTTCGAGTGAGCAGCCTGTAAACAGGATGGTCGCCAGAATAAAAAGCAAAGCACCTAACCATTTTTTTACAACCATTGATTTTGATCTCCTTCTGAAAAATTAGCATCCTCCCTATCATAACATGTTCCTTTCGTCTACTCCTCTTTATATTCGTTTCTCGCACTTTCAGCCATGCCAACAGAAAAAGGTTGGAACAGGGATATCCCCGCTCCAACCTTTATTATGATTGCATTCTTACGGCTCAATCCCCCACGCCAGTTGACCATTGATATACCCGGTAACCTGTTCATGGTTTGCGAACTGAGTACTGGACGCCTTAAACGAGTAATCGTTAGCCTGGTTGTAATTGGACCAGTTATTTTTGGAGAACCGTGCTTGAATTTCAGCGCTTTGTCCGGCATTAAGCGTTCCGGCAGAACTCGTAAAACCAACTTCCAAATAATAATCCGCTCCCGCAACCGGCGTTGCCAATTTAACGAATTTGCTGGTTACATTTGCACTCCCGATACTGGCCCAGTCAGACCAGAAACTCTGCGCTTCTTCCCCGTCAATTGTATAGTAATACCGGAGCTTTACATCACTTAATTGAATCGCAGAATTACCGGTATTGACCACTTTGAATTTAGGTGAGATTCCGTTGGTGGACGCACTTGTATTACCGTTAAAAGCTTGAATTGTCAAATCCCCAGAGGGTGCAGTAACACTGCTGTCCGCGACGTTGACTGTAAGAACTGCGTTATTTCCTCCGTTAAAATGAAACGTTATCGTATTTTGGCTTAGCGGCAGCGTGGAAAGGTAAGATTTGCGCAGAACGATGGCAGCGCTTGATGCCGTATAATCCTGGCCCGATACAAGTGTATAATTTCCATTCGTTATGCTTGTAAGCTGTTTTCCGTTTAAGGTAAGAGTCAAGGAAACATCCTGCGCTAGATTCGCTGCTTTATCAAATGCTGCATTCACGGGCGAAATTACAGCACTTGTGCTTGGTGTTGAATCAACAATTTTAACTTTTAATACAGGATCTTGCCCTTGATTAAAATCAAAAACGATGGAATGTTCGCCAACTGGCAATCCGGCCAAAAATTCTTTTTTCAGCAGCAACGTACTTCCGCTTAACGTGTAATCCTGATTTGCAGTCAATGCAGAGGTACCTATCCGTAGACCGGTTAACGTATTACCGTTAAAGTTCACGGTTATGGCCTTGTCGCTTAGATTGGGCGTGTGTTTGTCAAACTCAACGGTTGTAGGTGTGAGAGACGCGTTTGATGTTGGATTGTTAACCTTCAAATTAGGCAGTTCATCCAGCGTAATGACATAATCACTTTGATAAAGCGTTTTCAGAGTTGCCGGATAATTAAAGGCTGAACTCATGAGATGCTCGCCATACCACGGGCAGAAGTAGAGCCATCCCGATTTTTCCTCTGTCAGATTCTGTACACTTGGGACGGTATCGTTCTCCGTCATGGCCACCATTTTCTTGCCGTCCGTTAGATCAACCAGTTGATAGAAGATCGAGGTAATGGCATCCTCATTTGGTACGCCGGACAAACCGTCATTGCGGTTATAGATCGTATTGTATTTATCATAACCGACAATATCTACCTGATCGTCACCAGGGTACCATGCGGGAGAAGTGTTATACACGTAGCTGTTGTAAGTCCAAATCAAGTTGTGCAAACCGTATGTCTCTGTAAGTTCAGTGTAGAGCATATCCCACAGTTGTTTGTACACATCTGCACCTGCGGAAGCCCACCAGAACCAGGCGCCTTCCCCATTCAACCCACCATTGCCCTCCGCCTCATGATAAGGACGGAAAAGAACGGGCACATTGTTATCTTGGAGAATCAGCAGTTGTTCCGCCAGATCATCAATCGTACTCATTACGTATTGATATTCTTTCGTACCAGGAATTACGGCGTTGGCTGTATTAAAATTCGTTTCTGTTGGTTTATAAGTGGCCTCTTTCCAATCCACATGATCCCCAAGCTGGTAGGTCGTGAAATTTCGGGGCACATTGATATGCCAGGAAGCTGTCGCAATTCCATCCCGATTATTCACCCATTCGATCATTCGATCAGTTGTACCGTCTTCCCATCCGTAGAGCGGATTATAGTTCATAAAATCAAATCCACGGATAGCCGGATACTTCCCGGTTAAATTATGAATCCAATCAAACTCCAACTCCGTATCGCCATCATTTCCACCTCCGTAAATCTCCTGCTGGCCAGAGATAATATGATTGCCATAAACCTCCGTTAAATAATTCATCAGAAGTTGTGTTTCCGGTGTGGCTTGGGAATCAGTAAGGACAGGTTGAACATCCAGGGGATCAAGATTGGCATAGTCCACAGTGAAGGTGTCGAAATAAGCGAAGCCCCAACCAGCCTTCAATTGAATCGTGTTGCTTCCCTGATTCAGCTTCTGATAACCAAAATTGAAATCAGACCATATTGTTGTGTATGGCAGCATATACGAGCCCTTGGTAACGCCATTAACGGATAAATATTGAAGTCGGCCGTCAGCACTTAGCTCCTGCATGTATCGGGTGGAAATTGCATACATGCCTGTTTCGGGGACAGTCACAGTGAAGGTTATCGTGCCGGAATTCTGCATCCAGACAAATCCACTTCCAGAAAATCCGGGCTTGGGTTGTCCGTAAATTTCTGTCGTCACTTGAAGATTGGAGGAAAGTAAAGCGTTTTCGCTTTCGATCGTGAAAAGTGGTGATTCTGCGTGAACGGGTACTGTCATCAATCCAAGAAGCAGAATCAATGCCAGCATTAATACGCCTGTCTTTTTGAGCAAAATCTTCATCATCATCTTCCTTCCCATTATAAAATATGATAAAGAATGATCCCTCTGTTCACTCATGATGGCGCTTTCATTGTAAACATAGCATATGTATCAATTTTTGCAAATATCTGGACGAAAAAATCTTTAATTGGGCAAATAGGGTTCCTTCAGTAGCTATATTCCACTGTAGGAGCGTTCATATATCCTCAATAAAAAGTACTCTCACCTGGATAAAATCTTGTAACGACAAAAAAGCCGCAATTTTGCGGCTTTCAATATGTTCATCCATTCATTTTCGGACGTAACTTAATCTTCTTATTGTGCGGTGTATCCACCATCCACGATTAGACTATTTCCTGTCATATAGGATGAATCGTCGCTAGCTAGGAACAGTACGGCTTTGGCCATTTCATCTGCTTGACCGAGCCGCTTCATTGGTGTTGCCGAAGAAAGAGCCTGTTTGCTCTCTTCTGGAATAATCGGTGTATCAATGAAGCCTGGGCAAAGTGCGTTCACCCGAATATTTTTCTCAGCATACTCCAGCGCGAGCGAACGAGTCAGATTCACGACGCCACCTTTTGCTGCATTGTAGGCTGCAGAACCAGGTGAACCAACCCATCCGTACATGGAAGCCGTGTTGACGATAGTCCCACCGCCAATTTTGAGCATTTCTCGGATCGATTCACGTGCGACCAAGAATACGCCGTCCAGATCCACATTCACCGTATTGCGCCATTCAGCATAGTCAAGCTCATGCGAAGGGTGAACACGCCCGATTCCTGCATTGTTAAATACGATATCCACTTTACCGAAAACCTCTACGGTTTTTTTGAAAATCTCGGCAACCTCTTGTTCACTCGTGATGTTCGCTTTAATAAACAGAGCGTCAGCTTTAAGCGCTTTCAGTTCTTGCTCAAACGCCTTACCTTTTTCTTCATTCAGGTCCACCAAAACCACTTTGGCTCCTTCTGAAACGAATAAGCGTGCTGTCGCTGCGCCGATTCCGGATGCCCCTCCCGTGATAACTGCCACTTTGTCTTGAAGTTTGCCCATGACTAAATCCTCCAGTATACTATTTTGAATAGCACCTATTCGCATATGTGCTATATGACGTTTACAAATATAATTGTATGCTTAAAATTGTAACAATCCAATCATTAAGATACGATGATATGTCTACTACATAGACACTTGGTGAAACAATGTCTATTTTCATAGGAGTTTTTATGTATGAATGATGAACAAATTTTGAAATCTCAACAGCGCAATCGAACAGAAGAGCATCTAAAAAGCGCTCTGATTCAACTCATTAAGAAAAAAGGTTATCATGCCATCTCTGTCAAAGACATCGTTGATCAGGCAGGTTATAATCGCAGTACTTTTTACTTACACTACCAAGATAAATTCGTGATCGCCGAAGAATTGTTGAATACGAAGCTCGAAGGTCTGAGACTCGCCGTAGGCAAGCCATATTCACATGGTCAAAAGGTCTACACCAACAAGCTTAATTTTGAATCCTTTCAAATCATCGATTATATCTATGAAAACCGAGACTTCTTCGAACTGATTCGATATGATGATACGTTACCTGGTCTGCATACAGGTTTTCCTCAGACCATCCTGAAAATCTATGAGGAGCAGTTTATCTTCGAGACGATCAACGATTCCCCTGTTAACATGGAGTATTTTAAGTACTATACGGCTTACGGCTTTTTTGGAATATTGAACAATTGGATATTAAGCGATTTTCGCGAATCACGTGATATGTTTATCAAGAACGTGATCGAACTATCCAAAACACATATTCATTCTTTTCATTATGTAGGGGACAAGTTGGATTGATTGTACCGATGAACTTTTAGTTTAAGGGGATTCGGATAAATTAAAACAAAAATAGCCGCTAAAGTAGCGACTTTATATGGTTATATGTGCGGCAGTTGTGGTGACGACTGCCCGCAAATTTCACAGGCAGTCATTAATTTAAATCGTAGTATGTTTCTCATCATATTCGCTTGATAATTGTTTAAGCGATTTGATTTTACCATGAGGATGCTGTTCTTGCTTTCGTGACTTCCAAGCAGCTTCCTGCCTTTTCTTCTGGCGAGCCATAAAAGATCTCCTCCTCTGGAAAATTAGAGTTATACTACTTCTTTATGATGTCATTTATGGATTATTTTCATTCAAGGTCAGCAATAGATTTATTGTTAGTTGTACCAACAGATTAGTTAAATTTCATTTAGAGACAAAGACGGGGAATCTTATCCTCCATTCTTTGTCTTTTTTTCTCTTTTTTTATGGACTTTATTAGGTAATTAAATTCTCAATCAACCCTATAAATAAATTTGCCTCTTGAGTAAATTTGCACAATGGGCAAATTAAAGTTATGATAATTCCGAGTAAATGCTAAGGAGTTGAGTGAATACCAAATGAAAACAATCTACTATCGAGAGAGTTATTTTCTCCAGAAGCATGCATGTGGAGGTGTACGCATCTGATGGCCAAGCAGACCCTGCGACATTTAAAAAAAGAAGCCACTGAAAAAGCGCTAGCGACTACAGCATTTGAACTAGCACTTGAACATGGGTTGGACGGTTTTGTTGTCGAAGATATCGTGCAAAAAGCTGGTTATTCCAGAAGAACTTTCGCAAACTATTTCACTTGCAAGGAAGAAGCAGTAGCCATGGGAGCTACTTCAGTTAATAACACTAGTGAGTTTGAACAATTGCTCACCAGAATTCCATCAGATGCCTCCTTGCTTGATGTTCTGTATCAACTTATCCAGATGCAACTTACAACAGATCTTATTGGAAGGTTGCGTGAACTTCTGTTGCTATCCCAAAAATATCCTGTTCTCGAACCGCATTTCCTTGGAGTAGTACACCAAATGCAGACGACTGCTCAAGAGACATTATTAGACTTATCAAACGGGAAAAATGACGAGGTATATACTTATCTACTTATAAACGCAGTCTACGGAACCATTCTTCCATTAATTGACGGAAGGCTTAATGTGCTGTTACCAGGACAAAACATAAGTGACCCCCAAAGAACAGGGGCTGTATCGTTCGATGAGTTTTTAGAAAACATGTTTGGTCATTTGCGCAAAGGATTCTAATACGGTAGCAATCCATATTCACCATAGAGGGAGTGTAAAATAGAAATATGTCTACATTATTATATAGAGTGGGGAAAACCGCTTTTCGCAAACCGGGGTACTTTATACTGGGTTGGATTTTAATTTTAGGAATTGTCGTCTCGATGATCAGTGTGAATGGTGTGCATATCAGTTCCGAAATGAAGATTGAAGGCACAGAATCTCAAAAAGTTCTGGACCAGTTAGCCAAAGAATTACCTGCGGCCTCAGGCGGTCAAGGGAGTGTTGTGTTTGAAGCACCTCCAAACGAGCGTCTAGATACGCCAGAACGATTGGCAGCGATCACAAAGGGTGTTAATGATGTTTACGGGATAAAAGATGTGATTAACCCAGCTGATTATGCTGCTGAAGCCAGCGGCGCAACTGCTGAGATGGCTCAGGCTGCCAGTACGGATCAGTCTGCAACAGTGGCTGCTCCCTCCTATGGTCCTCTGATGGTGGATGGTGTTCCAGTGCCTGGTGTCCTTCTGTCTCCAGACGGCAGAATTGCTTTATTCCAATTCCAGTTTACCATTGAGCAGTCTGCTATCACGCAGGATGTTTTTGACTCCGTTATAGATTCCATCATGACTGTTGAGAAAGGAACCCATATTACTGTCCTACCAGGCGAAACACTAAAAACCGTATCCATTGGTGTAGGATCCGCTGAAATCGTTGGACTTGTCATTGCAGCGGTTGTTTTGCTGGCCACACTTGGATCCGTTGTAGCGGCAGGACTGCCTCTTGTAACTGCACTTCTTGGTGTCGGCATCGGAGTGGGCGGAGCATTCTCCATTTCGAAATTCATTGAAATGCCTAGTGTCACTTCGGTTTTGGCTCTTATGGTCGGACTAGCAGTTGGAATCGATTACGCTCTATTCATTGTAAATCGTCAACGCCGAATGATTATCGATCAACGTCTGAGTGCACAAGAGGCTGCTGCCAGAGCTATTGGTACATCGGGCAGTGCTGTATTTTTTGCAGGTTTGACGGTTATCGTAGCTCTATGCGGTATGCTAGTAATCGGTCTTACGTTCTTATCAACGATGGCGTTGGTAGCTGCTGCAACCGTACTCATCAACGTATTTGTTGCCTTAACCCTTTTACCGGCTCTGCTCGGGTTGGTGGGTGAGCGTATCTGTTCGCCTAAAGCTCGTGAGAAAAGTGCTAAGTCTAACAAAGCGGGTGGTCGTGGCGTAGCTGACAGATGGATTAAATTCGTTATCAAATATCGTTGGGCCACAATTGTCGCCATTATCGTACTTCTTGGTGTCGCAGCAATTCCGATTACGAAAATGGAGATGGGCATTCCTGGAGCTGCCTCAGCGAATCTGGACACGGCTGCAAGACAAAGTTATGATGCAATATCTGAAGGATTTGGAGAAGGCTTTAACGGACCACTTATTCTGGTCGCTGAGCCCAAGGATTCTTCAACGCCGGTCTCTCCAGAACTCTTAGGTAATCTTGTGAAAGAGCTTCAAAGTCAAAAGAATGTTGCGCAGGTTTCACCTTTAGGTATGACTGAGGATATGGCTATTTTTAGTCTGATTCCTGAAACTGGCCCTAACGATAAAACAACTAAAAATCTGGTAAATGATTTACGTTCTTCTGAGTCGAGTATTGCACAGACGTATGACGTTAAACTTGGAGTTACCGGATTCACTGCCGTAAATATCGATATGTCGACTAAGCTGGCAGAGGTATTCCCTATATATGTAGGAATTATTATTCTGTTGTCCCTTATCATTCTACTCTTGGTATTTCGTTCAATTATCGTTCCTATCAAAGCAACCATCGGTTTTCTTCTTAGTATTCTTGCTACGTTCGGAATCACGACAGCTGTGTTTCAGTGGGGCTGGCTCCACTCTCTCTTCGGCTTCGATACAGGTGGTCCGCTGCTAAGCTTTATGCCGATCATTGTCACGGGTATCCTTTATGGGCTCGCAATGGATTATCAGGTTTTCCTTGTCAGCTCCATGCGGGAATCGTATGTACATGGTCATCGTGGGACTGAATCCGTCGTTCACGGGTACAAACAGGTGAGTCGTGTCGTAGTAGGAGCCGCTGTAATTATGGTTTCTGTTTTTGCAGGGTTTATTTTCACGGATGATGTCATGATCAAACAAATTGGTTTTACGTTAGCTGTAGGAATCTTGATCGATGCTTTCATTATTCGAATGGGATTGGTCCCAGCCATCATGGCTATTTTCGGTAATAAAGCGTGGGCACTTCCGAAATGGCTGGACCGTATTCTGCCGAACCTTGATGTCGAAGGCGAGAAACTGATTGCTTCACTCAATGCAAAAGATAACGAACATCACAAGTCTTGATGTGGCATGGTATTTTGATTTGAATTCATTTGGATGAAAAATAAGAAACAGCGACCACGTTCTGGTTACTGTTTCTTATTTTTTTGTCATATTTCTTTAGCTTAATGGATCTGGAGTCCCGCTCCCAACATGATGGAAGGTTAGTTCCTGAAGTGCTACCTCTTGGTCACTTTCGGTGATTTCAACAATAACACCCCGGATTTTGATCAAAGGGATACGAATAATTGCCTTATGACCTATATGCTGCCCTTCATAAATGGTCACAGGGCGTCTTGACTTTTGAGTAATGATGTCAATCTTGAAGCTTCGTATATTTTCACCAGCTGTAAGATCCTCTTGGATGATAACGTGGTCGAGCAACTGGGGTACCTCAGTCTCGTAAACCCACGATTTTTCAATTCTTCTGCATTGCTCAATTGTTGCAAATGGACGTTCGAAACGGCGAATTTCCGATCCGAATTCCAACAGTCTCTCTACGTCTTTCTGCGGAAGCAGACCGTTGCGATCCGGTCCAATATTCAGGAGCAGGTTTGCACCCCGGCCAACGGAATGATAATAAATGCCCATAAGTTCTTCCGTACTTTTCAGGGTAAGTTCATTGCTATCGCTATAAAACCAATCTCCCCTAATTTGGACGTCACATTCCGCTGGCAGCCATAGGTGTTCAACCAATTGCTCTTTCTTCTCCGTCAAAATTGAAAACTCCGTTGAGTCCACTTCATTCCAGCATGGAATAGGTGCAATACCATCCTCGTTCCCAACCCACCGAAAGTCGGGGTCACCCATATTAAAAATTAAAATATGAGGTTGCAAGCGGCGAATTTCATCAATAATACGTTTCCAATCATATGAATGTCCCTCAGAGCCACAACCGTCAAACCACAGAATATCGATGTCACCATATTGCGTGAGCAACTCTGTGATTTGATTGACGAAATAATCGTCGTAGGCCTTCGCATCTTGGGTGTAATAGTCAGCTGAACCATCATACGGTGAATAGTACAAGCCAGGTTTCATATCATATTTTCGGCAAGCATCAACAAATTCGCGTACGACATCCCCTTGCCCATACTTCCACTGAGAAGCCGCCACACTAAATCGACTATAGTCGGAAGGCCAATTGGAAAAGCCGTCATGGTGCTTCGCAGTTAAAACAGCATAGTTCATTCCGGCTTCTTTGGCCGACCGGATCCACTGCTCACAGTCTAAGTCAACAGGATTGAAAGCAGCCGGATCCATCTGCCTTTCATCGAAATCGACATATCCTTCATAAAAGGTGCGAAGTCCGAAATGAAGAAATAATCCAAATTCCCATTTTTGAAAAGCAAGTTGTTTGGCTGATGGCGTTAATTTTTGAACAAGATTCATATGATCACACCTTTCTCATCCCATTGTTTAATACAGCTGTTCTTCTGTTGGTCCGTTCTCAATCTCATATAATCGATCGTAGTCCTCGATATTAAAACTGTATAACTGCATGGCCGTTTTGCCAGAGGAGGGAGCAAGCTCTTTCGGATGATCGAATCGAAATACTCGCTGGAGAATCTTTTCAACCTGCTCTTCCTGTCCATTCTGCTTTGCTATCTGCATATATTCGTAATCGCGGATGCCTCGCTGCAGCCACTTATAACGCAGTGAAAACAGCGGTTTGCCCCTTTTTCCCGGGTAAACGAAATTCGTATCCCCAGCCTTCCAAATCAAAGGACGATAGGAAAGCCTCTCCAGAGGTTTGTCTGGCCACACGGTATAATTCCACCGTAGAAAGCCATCCAATTTCAGCTTTTCTGCGAGCCAAGGGATCACCCGAGACTCAATTGACGGCGAACTGAGGAACGTATTGGGTTTCTCCGGTGAGCAGCAAACGTAAAACGTAAATGTCCCCTTCACTTCTTTTCTTAACTGCTCTAGCTGTTCATACTCTTCTGCAGCACAGTCAAGGACAGGCACATAATCAACGATTCCTTTGATATGTTTACGAATAAACTCGGTATGATTGATTGCTGCTTTATAGCGGAATGATGGCGCCATCTCGCGTAAGCATGCTAAACTTTCCTCAAATAAGCTGATATCAGCCGGTTCATCAGCAACAACGCGAACGCGCTCAATCCACTTTTTCGAGATAAAATGCTGCTCTAATGCCACGATATAAGCGCTAAGATCTGATTTATTCCGGATAAACTTATAGCTCCCGGTTTCTTCATCATAATAGCGGACGCGGATGGCATCGGGGTAATCGTCCACAACTCCCCCGAACCCTTCGTCCTCATGCTTCCAAATATTGATCAAGCCGAATACTTCTATTTCTTGGTATATTCCGTGCTTCGCACCTATCTCAACATACCGATCCAAGTGCGTAAAATCATAGTCAAATCGACCATCGCTCCCTCTCACAATTTGAACGATACTGTATTCATTCAAGTCGGATGGCTCAGCATCGATAAATGATCGTTGTCCGCTCCATGGCTCCTCTGAAACAACAAGCGTCAACGCCTTTTGGCCGAGCTGAGACAAGCTGTGAAGATACGAATCAAGAAGCATGAAATGTTCATCGGACCAATAGGAAACATCATATTTTCTTGCAATATTACAGTTATGCTGCCACAAGTCCAAAACGAAAGTATAATTTTGAGGCTCTGGCAGCATTTTTTCACTGATCGTTAAACGAAACGTCAGTTCTTTCTCCAAAACCTCATCCTCGAACATCGTATGCGTGTAGAATTTCAGCTTGCCTTCATATTGACCGCTTACAACGGAATCATCGGCATGAAGCTCCACCCACAAAGGTTGAATCTGACGCTTCCTAAGCCATTGGTAGGGTTCATCCAACAGAACATCTGAAGTCATAACGCGATTATCATCCTCTATCAACCCGATAAGCTGAAGATCGATCTTGCAGGGAGCATCCGTTTCCACCTCGCAGCGCACGATTTTGATCGGCCCGCCCTTCCATAACAATGCATCCCGGTTAATCGTAACGAGCATATCCTCTTGATCTGAGCTGACCAATGCCTGGAAGGCGGCGCTGTCATTTTTACAGCAACGAAGTTCCAAGTGTTTCACCTGCGTGTCTTCACGTCCCTGATTCCACCAATTGGACGACCACATATACTTATAGAACATGTTTTGCAAACCACAGTTCACTTTAATCTGCACCTCCGAGCCTAATCTGAAATCCCATAATTCCGCCTCCAGTTCAGTCTAGAAGGTGGAATTAGGTAGGGATTTTCGAATTATTTCGTATCAATTGCCTTCTGGTAAATTTCTATATACTGACCAAGCTGCAGGCCATCCATACCTTTTACGTAAGAATCCCATTCTTTCTCGATGTCCTTGCTGCCTGTAATGAACTGAGCCATGTTCGACTTGACGTAATCTCGGATTGATGTTTTCAGTTGAGCCGCAACCTGAGTGTCTTCCAATGCTATGAATACGCTGGACGGATAATTCTCCTTCGATTGGAACGGCTCATATTTGGCTGATTCACGCTTCAGACGAACCTCGTACGCGCCTTCAGCAAGCGGATCCTGCAGAGCTGCCCATGAGTCGCGATATTGGTATGTGCGGAGCGACGGTCCAAGCTGATCCCAGCGGTCGTTATACGTAATTTTGGTTTCACCATTAGAAATAATTGCATAAGTTGCCGGTTTGCCGTCCATACCCAGCTCGCCATCCTCCGCTTTGCGCCATCCTTCGCCTTCAGGACCGCGCTCTTGATTCACAATGGCTTCTTCTGTATATAAGTAGTCGGCCAAACGGATTGCGGCGATTTTCTGTTCATCGGTCGCTTTGTTCGTAATGGCCATCTGCGATACACTTACTCCCGCAAAGTACCCAGCTTGCTGCACACCGTTCGGTCCTTTAAGGGGAGGCACGGTGACATACTCTTTATGACGCGGGTGTTTGTCATCGGGGCTGTGGGCGTAACTGATTAGAGCGGTTGTAATGCTGCCAATCACATTCGCGTCTTGACGGTTGCCCAACTGCTGGATGGCATCGGAGTTTTGTGTGAATGATGCTGGATCGATCAGGCCTTCCGTATAGAGCTTTTTCAGGTACAATAATCCCTGCTTCCATTCTTCCTTATTGGCGACAAAATCCACTTTGCCGTCCTTAACCTGGAGAAAAGTCCCGTTGTCTTTGTCCACCTGATCGTCGATGATGAACGAATTCATCAAGAAGGAAGCGACGTTGCCTGCCCACATGTCGTCAGCGCCGGTAAGCGGGATTTCGTCTTTTATCCCGTTACCGTTCGGATCATTTTCTTTAAAAGCTTTTAGCACTTCATAAAACTCATCCGTTGTTGACGGCATTTTCAACCCAAGCTTATCCAGCCAGGACTGATTGATCCAAAGCTTCTGTGCATAGTTGCAGTGATAGCACTCGTTCACTTGCGGAAGTGCATAAATGTTGCCGTCCGGTGAAGTGATAGAGCTTTCCAGGTACGGCAGTTCAGCCATTGCTTTTTTGAAGTTAGGCGCATATTTATCAATCAAGTCGTTCAGTGGAATAAACACACCCTCTTTGCCGTACTTCATCTGCTCTTCTTTGGTTAAGCTCCCATGCAAAATCACTTCAGGATAATCACCGCTTGCCAGCATCAATTGTTTGCGGTCGTTTAGCGCTTTTTCGGGTACGAGATCCCATTTTATTTGAATATTCGTCTTGTCCTGGAGGTATTTCGTGAATGTATTGGTTTCCATATTCTCTATGACGGCATACTGCGGAGCAAACATTTTGATCGTCATGGGCGTATTGACAATCGGATATTCTCCAACGGGCGTAAACACGTCGCTTGCTTCCGGTGCACTGGCAGAAGGTGTATTCGTAGTTGTACTCGAATCCCCGCTACAGGCGCTCAAGACGAGCGATAAACAGAGTACAGCTCCGAGGACGCAAGAGAATGACTTTTTCCATGTTTTCATAGTTATGACCCCTCCCATTTATCGAACATAAATTTCAATTACGGAAGCATTCTATCTGGTCTTCAACCCCTCACCTCCTTAAATGCTGGTTGAGCTACCTGCCCGTCACTATCCTTTTAATGAACCGATCATGACACCTTTAACAAAGTGCTTCTGCACGAACGGATAAATGATCAGGACAGGTGCGCTTGCGACAACGATAAGCGAATATTTAAGCAAGTCCTTCAATCCTTGCTGCGCCAACATCTGATCAACATTGGTCACCATGGTCGGATCTATCGAGTTCAGAATAAGAATGTTACGCAACACGATCTGTAACGGGAACAAATCTGGAGATTTCAGGAAAATCAATGCATCGAAGTAAGCATTCCAGTGGCCCACAGCATACATCAACGTCAGCACAGCCAAAATGGGTTTGGAGAGCGGAATTACCATACTGGTAATGAACCGGATGTCACTACAGCCATCGAGTTCGGCAGCTTCCGCAATTTCCTCGGGAATCGTGGTCTGAAAAAAGGTCCGAGCGACAATCACTTGAAACACCGCCATGGCTCCTGGCAAAATCATCGCCCAACGTGTGTCGAGGATATGAAGGTTTTTTACTACGAGATATAAGGGGATAAGCCCTCCTTCGAACATCATCGTTATGACTAGAAGGACCATGATGAAATTACGGCCGTAGAACGTTTTTCTGGCGAGCGGATAAGCAAGCATAACAGTCAAAGCAACGTTGACTGCTGTACCTACGACAGTATAATAGAGCGAGTTCAAGTAACCGAAAACGATTTGTGGATTTCGAAACACCGCTTTATAGCCTTCCAGCGTAAAGTCGACGGGCAACAGCCACACCTTGCCGGATACGACGGCTTGCGGTGAGCTAAACGATGATGAAATAATAAAGATGAGCGGAAAAAGGACGACAATCGTCACTACGATCAAAAAAGCATAGACACCGAGCAGAAACAAACGGTCACCATACGATTCCCGAATCCTTGACGCTTTGAACATATTTGTTCCTCCTTTCTGCTGATTTGCTGTTACCATAAACTCGAATTGGATAACTTCTTGGCAATGTAGTTAACGCTCACAAGAAGAATCAGATTGATGATCGAGTTGAAGAAACCGATTGCAGTCGAAAAGCTGAAGCTGGAGCTGAGCAGTCCCACCTTATACACATAGGTAGAAATGACCTCAGAAGTGCTGATGTTTAGGGGATTTTGCATCAAATATACTTTTTCGAAGCCAACCTTCATGAAATTCCCTAAATTCAATATGAGCAGAATGACGGATACAGGAATAAGGCTCGGTAAGTCAATATTGAAAATTTTCTGCATCCGGGACGCACCATCCACTTTTGCCGATTCATACAGTTCAGGGTTGACTCCTGCCAATGCTGCAATGTAGATAATGGCACCATAACCTGAAAATTGCCATACATCCGACCAGACATAAATCGATTTGAACAAGCTGGGAATTCCCATGAAATTTGTATTTTCAATCCCGAGTAGTTGTGTGAACTTGCTAATAATCCCAACACTTGGCGACAAAGTTACGATGAGAATAGAAACCATGATAACGGTTGAAATAAAGTAAGGCGCGTAGGTGATCATTTGTACACTGCTTTTGAAAAAACCGTTACGAATTTCATTTAATGCCAGTGCCAATAGAATCGGAGCAGGAAAACCAACAAGCAAACCGTACATATTAATGCCAAGCGTGTTCTTCAAATACAGCCAAAAGTTTGGTGATTCAAAAAATTGTTCGAAATATTTCAGTCCGACCCATGGGCTACCCCAAATACCTTGGATGACGTTGTACTCTTTGAAAGCAATGACAACGCCAGACATAGGTATATACTTGAAAATGGCCAAATACAGCAACGGCAGAAATACGACCAAGTATAACTGCCAGTGACGCTTCATTTTTTTCCCAATGAAGCGTAATGATGATGTGCTGTCAGGCAATGCCGGTTCATGTGGCTGGCCTTGCATTGAAGTTTCGGGTTTCCTGATTCTCTTTTGCATGCTTGACATATGCTCCTTCTCCTTTCGTTCGATCTAATTGTTCACGCTTACATTCTATATAGTAAAGTAGGATAACGAGGTGCAGCAAGAAACAATAATCGTTAACTTAACCGTCTTCGCATGGCCTGAAAATGCGCAGCAGCTCCGGTGTTTAGCCGGAGCTGCTGCATGAAATACATTATGAAACTGCTGGGTAAGCAGGCGTAGCAAACCATTTTCAACCAGTTAACCAAATTCAACCGATCTGTCTGCGCGCTGCTTCTTCGCGGAATTCGCTTGGGGAGTAGCCCACCACTTTCTTAAACACACGGCTGAATGAGATCGCACTTGTATAACCTACCTTCTCAGCTACCTCCTGCATGGAACCTTGCGTTTCCGTGAGCAAGCGCTTTGCGGCCTGCAGGCGAATGTCAATCAAGAAGTCGACGAATTTCTGTCCGGTCTCTTCCCTGAACAGCTTGCTTACATATTTTCCATTAATGTTAAAGATTGAACTGAGATATTCAAGCGACATGTTCGGATTCGCATACTCCTCTTCGATCATTTTCCGCATATCTCGAATGGTAGCTGCATGTAGACGCCTGTTTTGCGCTTCCTTCAAGTCTGTGAAAAAGCTGTTCAACACGGTCAAAGATTCTTCCCGCATTTGCTCGAGTGAATGGCACTCATCTATGATTTTACTGAGCCTCGGTAACCCGTCTCGCATCCATATTTCTTGGACCTCTTTTGTCATCCCGGAGATTTCCAATCCCAAATAGTAAATTAAATAATTCATCAGATTTGTAATTTCATCTTTCGTTAACAACCCTAGCTTCATTTCATTCATGAGCTTATCGTACTTCGTCTTCCATTCGTCCTCAAGAAGTCTGAACGACTGGATGATGGATCGAATTAGATTTAATTGTGAGAACACCTCAACCTGACCGTGATTTGCGATGTGTTCGCTAGTAATGAGCCTGTTTTCTCCTAGCACTATTTTATATTTAAGCGCCCTGAGTGCCTCTTTATAAGAATTTGCGACGCTTGAAAGCTCTGTAACCTGCTCACCGATACCTACCGTTACCGTAAATTTCAGATTTTCCTGCACCCACACACGAACGCTCTCGAAAAGTTTGTGTGTTATGGAAGTACTTGCTTCCTCCTCACTGTCCACAAATACCATGACGCTTAGCTGAAATGCCGAAGTCCACTCGGACCAAAGCGCAAGCCCATATTTTGGAGCAAGCTCCTGAATAACACTGCGTAGCGCGAATTTGAGAAGGTTTTGGTCTCTGCGGGAGTATTGGCAGCAAAAATCACTGTATTTATCCATTTCGATCACAAGTACGACTTGTTTATTAAACGTGTATGGAAGCTGAAGACTGTTTGTTTCTCCTATCCATTCCTCATGGGTTAAACCCATGTCACCTTCAATGAGTTGGTGGAACAAGTACCTTTTTCGCAGATGCAGATCTTCATCGTGCTTTTGCTGATACTGATTCGATTGTTCAATAATATTGGACAAGGCCGATTCGATGAAGGAAAATTCATCTCCCAACTCCTTGGACAAAGGGAGACGGTAACCGCGGATTCGCGCCACAATCTGTTCCAGCGGTCTTGAATTGCGTCTGGTAACATAGAGCAGCCATACAAAACCACCCCCGATCGTCACGATACCGATGATAAACCAGACATTATATAATGAAGAGATCACATGGAACAACTTTCCATTTATAAGTCCGCTTTGGTAGGACCATCCGGTATAGCTGGATACATAATTGGAGAAAATCTTTGATTGTTCTTTAGAATGCAAGTCACTAAACAAATCGTTTCCCGCGGCGTCCCGAATTCCGATAAAGCTTGTTTTTGAATCGTATAGGTCAGCAATACTGTTCTGCAACGAATCAGTTGCCACATTGACGACGATCATGCCTTTCTTGCTTGTAATAAATGGCGCTCCCCGTACCAAACTAACGACAGGCTTACTCCCTTTTGTAGAAAACTGCTCGAAGCTTCTTATGCCCGACCATTGCTTGGATGCGAGCGGATCCATAGCCTTTTTAATAAATGGCTCATCCCTGTAGTTGCTAAGTTGATCACTTGTCGCATTACTGAGCACGAAATTGTCTTCATAACGCACAAAATAGATTGAATCAATCATGGGGTAATAGGATATCATATCCTGCATTTTTTTAACTGCGCTTATGTTGATGAAAATGTTATTCTTCTCTTCATTATTGAAGAAATCAATCAACTGCTTATTATTTATGGTTTCCGACATTATCATATTGTCTATCGCCTTCAGGGAAGTATCGATCAGACGCATCGCCTGTAATGATAGCATTTTGTTGGCGTTAAGTGCCTCCTTACGGCTTTGTTCGCTTAATATCTGAAAAAAAACAAAAAACGTAAACGTGATCACGACAATAAAAATCGGCATATAAGAAAACAGCAATCGATTAAATAACGTTTTCCTCATATCCAGCCCCCAATTTTTTAAACGGAATGATATATATTTACATAGTGTACACGCTTACATCTGAATACGTCCATACAAACGGTAAGTCCACCTCTCAACAATATGTAGAAGAATTGCCTCTTTATTTAGCCATACAAAAATGCACCCCCTAGAATTTCATCGGCTAAACCCAGGGGTTTAATCCAATGTCCATTCTAAGGGGTGCACTTCACTCAGCAGTAAGAGTCATTCTCTTAACTGTCTAACTGGAAGGGGATGGCTGACCTTCTTTACCCTCCCGAACCGGTAGGGTTCACACTCACTAAGATGCGGTCGATATCTGGGGCATAACCCGTCGGCTGTGAGAACAGCAACGTATTGGCCCCCGCCTGCAGATGTACTGTCGTCTCCTGAGAAGCCACTGTTGTCCAAGCGCCGGAACTTGGGAAGTTGAGCGATGTACCAGCCGCTCCATTCACACTTAATATGGCAGAGCGGCTCGCTTCACCATTCAAGTACTGGATCGTCAATTTGTAGTTGCCTGCTGACGGCACTGTTACACTATTGAACTTCAGCGTTCCGCTACCGTTGCCTAGATAACCCACCTTTGCCCCACCTGAGCAAGTCGTGCAGTTCGCAATGACCGCTGAACCTGCTAACGTGTTTCCTGCTGCCTCTGCCTCATAGGCGCTAACACCGGAATTCGGAGGTGTGACTGGCGTCACGGGCGGATCAGCCAGTAAAGTAGAAGTTGTAGCACTCGCAGAAACGTGGAAACCGGACAGTGTTAGCCAGCCATCTCGGTTCGCGTCCTGACGCGTGTTCGCAAAACGAATGGTCTTGCCGCCGGTGAGTGGATTGACAATCCGCATGACTAACCTGTAATCCCCTGCGGGAAGGTTGTGATTCGCACTATATGAGAAGGAATAGTCCGAGTCTCCAGGCAAGATGCTTTTCAGATTCCATGATTTCGTGCCAAGCGACTTAACCCATGTGTCGGAGGAATTCAGTACGCCGAACTCGACCTCCCAATTGTAGTAAAACGGAGCAACGCCCTTGTTCTGGAGTTTGACGTTGACTTGCAGTGAGGACGCCGATGAATCACTCAGCTGCACCGATGAATTGTACAGCGTATAACCAAGCATTTTATGAGCTCGCAGCGCATTAAGCTTAGCCGTCTCGTTAGGTAAAGAATTTTTGTACACACGATCGTACATTAGCCAAGAGGCGTGTGTCGTTTCGACTGAGGTCTGGAAGTCTTCACCATTTTGGTTGGGCCAGTGCTGCCAAAAACTCGTATCCTGCTGGAGGGGTGGATATAATTCGCCACCAATCGGATGAGTCTTCCAGATGTTCTGCAGGCTGTTTTGCGTAATCAAACTCCAGAACCCCCAGTCATTCGCGAACAACGTTTCGTACGAAAAAGAATCATCATGATAGCCGAAAGCGTTTTTCAAATCTGCTGTGCTCGCCGAATAAGGGTACCTGGCCAGTACCTGGGTCTTCTGGAATGCACCCTTGAATGCCGAAAGCAGCCCATCACGGTTACTCTGGTTCATCTCCCAATTCGTTGGGTCGGTATTGTAGGGCCATGTATGCCACTCTCCCCAAAATCCATATAATCCTGTCGTCAGGAAGCCAATCCGAGGATCACCATCGTAGCGGGCCCCAAGCGCGGTGACGAACTGTCGCAAAGCCTGATTCAAATTTGCGTCGTTCCAATCGGGGGCCAGACTGTGGGTGGATGTATCATGATTGCCGTTCTGATCATAATCCCGGGTCATAAGCCCGCCATTAATTAGAAACTGCGGAATACCGCTTGTACGTCCCGGATAGTCAACGTAGACGCGGAAAGCCGCCTGGTTGCCCCGACTAGCGATATCATTAAGATAGGCATCCAGCGGTGCCCAGTTGTATGTGTTCCAATCCGTCATCAGGTCACGAAGCGAAACGTAGAACCATTCCATGCTGTGCGGAAAACTGTTGTTCGGATCAACACTTTCCGAGGGAAGCTTGGAGAAGGGTAAAAAGCCCTTCAGTGGATTTAGTTCCAGCCCCGCTTTATTTGGATCATAGGTTTGGGCCTGCCATTCACCTGACGCATAGGCATGGTTGGGCTTGAAGTTTATAAACATTATCGAGCCAAGTATACAAAAGACGACCATCATCAATCCTAGCCTTGCAAGTCTTGCATTCGACATTGCATCGTTCACTCCTGTTCGCATGAGATTAACTATTAAATATGGCAACGATCTTGCTCGCCAGCCTTACTCACCCCCTCTCCAACTCGGAACTCCACGCATGAACGAGAACACACCTCGTTTCTACTTGATGCAAATAGCAGAGTAAACTTGGTGGTACGCTCAGTCCATTTTCACAGATTGCATCGGCGTAATTCAAAAGATCATCCCTTACTGGCACTGAAGGCGACACCCTCAATGAACCGGCGTTGGAAAATGAAAAACAGTATGAGCATCGGAATAACAGCCATGAACGCCCCAGCCATCAATACAGGATAATCCGTACCGAACATGGAGACAAGTGTGGCAAGGCCTGCCGACAGCGTTAATTTTTCCGGTGAACTGTTGATGATAAGCGGCCACTGAAGTTCATTCCATGACCAGAGCAGTTGGATGATGACGACTGCAACCAGTGCTGACTTGACCAGGGGCAGCATGATGTAGCGAAAGATTTGGAACGGATTGCATCCGTCGAGCACTGCCGCCTCCTCCAATTCTTTGGAAATGCCGAGGAAAAACTGGCGCAGCAAAAAAGTCGCAAATGGGCTGACGAGCGAAGTGATCCAAAGTGCGGTCGTCGTATTCACCAGGCCAAGTTTGCTCATCATCAAATATTGCGGGGTATAGAACACCGGGTTGGGAATCATCATGACCGAAATGATCAGAAAAAAACACAGCCCTCTACCCGGAAAGCGAATGCGCGCAAATGCAAAGGCCGCCATCGCGCTGAAGACGACAGGGAATAACGTCTTCATGAACGCAGCCATCAGCGTATTCGCATAATAATGCAAGAAGGCCGATTGCCTAAGGGCGTCTACATAGCCTCGCAAGCTCGGCTCGGCAGGTAATATCGTAATTGGAATCTGGGTCGCCTCCGTCGTCGTCTTGAGCGACGTAAGAATCATCCAGAGAAATGGAAGCACCATGACGGCCGCCCCAGCGATCAGAACCAAATGAATAATAAGATTGCTTCTATGCTTCGAAGAGACAACTCTGCTCACTTTCGTACCTCCTCAATCGTAAATCACCCATTTTTTTTGCAGCATGAACTGGATACCCGTCAAAACCAGGTTGATCACCAGCAGAATGTTGACGATCGCTGCTCCATAGTTCTGATCGTAATAGATAAATGAATTTTGGTAATAAGCGTATACAAGAGAACGCACGGCCGGTAGCGCAACGTTCGTTTTACCGATAATCAGATAGATACTGTCAAAAATTTGTGTGGCACCGATCACGAGCACGATCGACGTAAAAAATAGTGTTGGTGTTAATAGCGGAAGCGTGATGGAACGAAACTTGCGAAAGCCGACAGCGCCATCAATCTCAGCCGCCTCATACAGAGTTCGTGGAATGCCTTGAAGCCCAGCTAGGATCAGCAACATGTTAAAGCCAATCGCTCCCCAAACACCGACCATGACAAGAGCATACATGGCGAACCGCTTGTCAGAGATCCACGCGATGTGTGTGCCGAGTACAGAGTTTAGTAGTCCGTAATCCTGAGCGAAAATAATGACCCACACCATAGCAGCCGCGGCCGCCATCGTAACCTGCGGTAGAAAATAAATGACCCGGTAGACAGCCTGGCCCTTGATCTTAGCGTTCAGCAGTACGGCGAAGAACGTCGAAAGTATAATCGTCGTAGGTACAAACAGCACAACATAAAGTATCGTATTACGTAGATTTTGCCAGAACTCTTCGTCCATAAATAATCTCTCGTAGTTGGCCCAACCGACCCAGTGGTTGACAAGGCCGAAGTTTTCGGACTTCAGGAAGCTCAGATAGATGGAATAGACTGCTGGCCAGCTCCAGAAAACGAGTGTTCCGATCAATGTCGGAGCGATCATCATATAAGCCCATATATATCTGCTTTTCGAATGCATTGCCTTCACCTCATTTGTGCCATAGGTATTCCGTTAACCGGAATACCATCGACAATTTTGCCTGACGTAGGGCGCTTACTTTGCGTCCTCAATCGCCTGATTCATCATTTCCGCCACTTTCTTGGCGCCTTCTTCAATTGAAATGGCGCCGCCCCATGCCTGTGACATGATTTCTGCTTCTTTCGAGAACCAGACTGGGTACGATTTTGAACCACTCGGGTACGGAGTCGCGTCCGCCGCCTGATCAATGAATACTTGCAGGTTCAAATCGGGATTGTTCTTCACCCATGCGTCTTGCGTGTTATTGAACGCTGGAATCGCGGCACCCATCTGGGCCGTGATCTCAGCGGCCTCCTTGGAGCCGAGGAACTTCAGGAACTGCCACGCTTCCTCCTTGTGCTTACCCTTAGTGGACATGACGTTGCCGATGCCATTAATGATATTGCCGCGCTTGACCTTCCCCTTCGGCAGGGGTGCCCAATCGTACTTTCCTTTGATAATTTCACTACTCGCCAGATTGCCGTTGTCCCAGGACCCGTCGAAAATCATCGCGAGCTTGCCGGACTTGAACATTTCGACCGAATCCGTGTCGGTCATCTGCTGGTGCGTCGGTGAAGCCTTGTCAAGAATCATCTGGTAACGGGCCTTTAGTGCCTCAATCGAAGCCAACTCTTCATAGCCAGATTTGGTCATGTCGTCATTTAAAATAAAACCACCGTTCGCTAACATATCGTTCCAGTAGCCTGCTTGGGTGTCCAGCTTTGCGCCAAAACCGTAAATACCCTTGTCTGGCTGACTTAGCTGTTTGGCGACTTCAGCAAGCTTGGCATAATCCCATGTGTCGTCTGGATAAGGAATGTTCGCCTGATCAAACAGCTCCTTGTTGTAGGCCAGACCAATGGTATCGAAGTCCTTTGGAATACCGTAGTTTTGCCCGTCCATCGTATAGATGGAGACGAGGTTGGACGCGTAGTTGTTCAGATCGATTTCATTGGCCTGGACTTTGTCCGTGATTGGCTCGAGGAACTTGCCCTCTGCGTACTTCATAAACTGACCACCATGCATCCAGAATACATCGGGCAGCATTCCCGCTGGCGCTGCGGCGGACATCTTCGTCCAATATTCGCCCCAAGGAATAGCATCAACTTTCACCTTGATATTCGGGTGCTGCTCAGTGAACGCATCGGCGATCGCCTCCATCGCCGGCTGCTGGTTTTTGTCCCAGATCGTATAAGAGATCGTAACGCTCTTCTGGGCACCACTGTCGGTAGCCCCGCCCCCGTCGTTAGAACTATTACAGCCCGCCATCAACGAGACAAGCAGTAAGCTGGCGATCCCTGCCGCCATTTTTTTTCTTATATTCATTGTCATACTCCCCTCGACTTTTCTTAAAAATGAAGATTGTACTCTTACGTCCAGCAATCATGCTCCAAAAGCTGGAGACGGAAAAAATGCGCGTTTTTTCCGCCAGTCGATCGTCGTGAGCTCTTGACGTTCTCATCATAAATCAGGAAAAATCCGGTTTAAATGCCCAGATTTTAAGATTCAAACCACATTTTTAAGATCCCCTTCCCAACTGCGGATGATCTCTGCATAATAAAACCCGTACCTAAATTCAAATGATTGGGGCAAATCATCCACAAGATTTTGTCCGCAATTCCAAAGGAGAATTCTCCCATGAATAATACCTCAATCGCCCGGCTGCCTGGCGAATACTGGTGGGGCGGTGTAATCAACGATGGCAGCTCTATGCCATTTGGCCATACAGCATATACGAGGGATTTGCGTGTAACGGATGACAATCAGGCCTCGCCTTTGCTGCTCTCCAATAAGGGCAGATATATTTGGAGCGAGGAGCCTTTTGCTTTCCATGTGGACGAAAATGGACTTTCCATCTTTGATAATGCAGGTGAAGTCATCGTGGAAGAGGAACATAGCTCACTGCAGGGAGCATACCGTCATGCTGCCGGCACACACTTCCCTCCTTCCAACCAAATGCCCGACGCCCTCGTCTTCACAGCCCCACAGTACTGTACCTGGGTCGAGATGTTCTATAACCCCACGCAGGACAGAATTATCCGTTATGCAGAATCGATTCTAGCGAATGAGCTGCCGCCCGGCGTCCTCATTATCGACGACAATTGGATGATGGATTATGGCATGTGGGACTTTGACAAGCACAGGTTCCCGAATCCCCGGGAGATGATTGATACGCTTCACGGCATGGGGTTCAAGGTGATGCTCTGGATGTGCCCATACGTGAGTGCGGACTGCACGATGTTTAAGGAATTGCGGGCGTGTGATCTACTTCTGACAGGCGTTGACAACGCGCCAATCATCCGACAGTGGTGGAATGGTTACAGCGCAGTTGTAGATTACACGAAGGAGGAAGGTGCGGCCTGGTTCAAGCAGCAGATGGATCGTCTGATCACTGATTACGGTGTTGATGGTTTTAAACTTGACGCTGGCGAGCCGTTCTTGCCGGGCGGAGCGGACACGACCCAGCCCGTTGCATGGACTCGTCCCCTGCGTCAGCTTGAAGACTGCGAAGCATACGCCAACCTCGGAGTTGGCTACTCGCTGGTTGAGCTGCGGATGTGTTGGAAGCTCGGTGGCCAGGGACTCATCCAGCGCCAGCGGGACAAGACACATACGTGGGACGCCACTGGGCTCAGCGGACTCATACCCAACGCGATTGCTCAGGGACTGCTTGGCTACGCATTTAACTGCCCCGATATGATCGGCGGCGGTATGGACGGCGATATCAACTCCCCGGAATTTCACTTTGACAGCGAGTTGTTCGTAAGGTACACCCAGTGTGCAGCTCTGTTCCCTGTGATGCAGTTTTCCATGGCACCCTGGCGCGTGCTGAAAGGTGAGGAGCTAACCTGGTGCCTTGACGCCGTAAGGTTAAGATCCGAGCTCGGTCCCGAGCTGCTCACGCTTGCTCACCAGGCCGCTGCAGACGGTTTACCGATACTGCGCAGCCTGGAGTTCGAATATCCTGACTGCGGATACGAGCTCGTAAATGACCAGTTTCTCCTCGGACAGAATCTGCTCGTTGCGCCAGTCGTCGTCAAGGGACTGACATCCAGAACCGTGGTTTTTCCTGAAGGTCAATGGCAGGACGAGGATGGGAATATCATCAACGGGCCAACCGAACTTCAAGTTGATGCGCCCCTCTCACGTCTGCCTTGGTATCGTAAAATCCAATAGGAGGTATATCTCCATGAAAAAAATAAAGCTCGCCCTGATTGGCGCAGGCGCCCGAGGGCTGCTTAGCTATGCTCCCTATGTACTCGCCCATTCGGACGAGGCTGAATTCGTAGCGGTCGCCGAGCCGGACGCGGCCAGGCGGAACGAAGCTGCTAAGCAATTCGGCTTGACATCGTCGCAACTTTACGAGTCATGGGAGCATCTGCTGGCACAGCCAAAACTCTGCGATGCCGTCCTCATCTGTACGCAGGATCGGATGCACTACGAGCCAACCATGGCGGCACTGGACTCGGGCTATCATGTACTCCTTGAAAAACCAATGTCAAATGATCCTCTGGAATGCTTAAAGATGGCGGAAGCGGCCGATCAAGCGGGACTTCTACTCACCATCTGCCATGTCTCTCGTTATGCTTCCTTCTGGCAGAGACTCAAACATTTATTGGCAGGCGGCGCAATTGGCGAGATCGTATCGATTCAGCACAATGAGAACGTAGGCTACCTCCACTACGCACACAGCTTCGTCAGAGGCAACTGGCGCAACGATCAGTTTGCCAGCCCAATGATACTGGCGAAATCCTGCCACGATATGGATCTGATCCGGTGGCTGATTGATGATGAGTGTGTACGCCTCAGCTCGTTCGGTTCGCTGAAACACTTTCAGATCAGCGAGGCACCTGAAGGATCGACGGAACGGTGCACGGACGGCTGCGCGGTGGAAGCCAGCTGTCCTTACTCTGCCCCCCGTTTCTACATGCAGCCGCTCGAAGACAATGGCTTCGCAGCATTCATCGCGACTCCTCCCACAGAGGCGAATCGGATGAACGCTATTCTTCACGGGCCCTATGGGAGATGTGTGTACCGGACGGACAACAACGTCGTCGATCATCAGATCGTTAACATGGAGTTCGCTGGTGGTTCAACGGCGATGTTCAGTATGTGTGGCTTCACGCGCGACATCAACCGTATTGTCCAAATTATGGGCACCGGGGGAGAGATTCGCGGCGATCTGCTGAAGGAAGAGATCGATCTGTTCGAATTCTCCAGTGGGAAGCGCAGTATCATCACCACGTCCGCTGGTGCGGCTGGACACCAAGGCGGTGACGAGGGTATTATGAGTCGGTTCCTGGCCGATCTGCGCGAGGGAAATCATAGTGGCACACTCACCTCCGCTCAGGCCTCACTGGACAGCCACCTAATGGCATTCGCCGCCGAGGCGTCAAGGCTGAAGCAAGGAGCGGTCGTCGAGATGAGCCAATTCAAGGCAAGGATTCTGGCGTCTTCGACCTCCAATTGACAAAGGAACAGTTCTGCTCAGATAATAAAAAGGTTGAAGATACACCATCCGTAACAAGCGAAAACTGACTGGGGGATTTAAGCATGTATGAGCTACTAATCGTTGATGATCATGCTCATCTCGTGGACAGTCTCGAACGCACCATGCCGTGGGAAGCGCTCGGCATTGGCAAGGTTCACAAGGCTTTCTCTGGTGAAGAGGCACTCGAACATTGCAAGAGCTATCCCGTCGATATTATCATCACCGATATTCGAATGCCCGGAATCTCCGGCCTGGAGCTGATCGAGCATATAAAAAAATACGACAAGCACTTCAAAAGTATCCTGTTGTCCGGGTACGGCGAATGGGACTACGCACAGGAGGCGATCAGACAGCAGGTGGATGGTTACCTGCTCAAACCGGTCGACCAGAGGGAGCTGGCCGACATGCTGCATCAACTCACGGAAGCACTCCGCCTGGAATGGGACGAACGGGGCAAACAGGTGAAAGCAATGAGCATGCTCAGCGAACATATGCCATTGTTTCGAGAAAAGTTGCTAATTGATCTGCTTCAAGGTAGGAAGCTTCCTTCCAAACTGCTCGAAGAAAAAATGGCTTATTATCGGTTGCCATTCTGTCCGAGCGACGAAACTGCAATATGCCTCCTCCGCATTGAATTGTCTGCAGAGGATTTGAACTGGAAGGACCAGTCCCTGCTCTCCTCGGCCGTCGCAAATATCGCTGAGGAAACCTTCTCGGAATTGTTCCATGTCTGGCACGGGCGTGATGCATACGAGCATGAAGTCTTTGTTCTCAAAGTACGGGAAGAGTCATGGCTAGCGCGAGAGAAAGAACCGGAGCTTAATCGACAGCGGTCCCTTGAACATTTGGCGGCCAGGCTGCAGCAGCACGTCAGACACTTTCTCAAAAGCAGCATTTCAATCGTCGTGAGCCACTGGCAGGTCATGGCTAACGGCCTGCGTGAGACTTACCAGGACTCACTGGCTATACTCACCCGCCATCTTGGCGGTGAGACGGACCTCTTAATCCGCATGCAAGACGCCTTAGTGCCCGAAAAGCCCTACCGCGTCCATAGCCTTTACGAGTCGCCCACGATGATCCAGTTGTTCGAAATTTACCAGTGGGAGGCGATCTCTGCCAAGTGGGAAGCCATTTTCCTTGAGGTGACAAACAAACGAATGGATTCACGGGAAACGCTACTTGAGCTCTATTATCACGCGATGGGTGCCTTCAGCTTTTTTGCCCACAAAAACGGACTCAGCCTGCTTGAGATCATCCCTCCAGAGCTAGACAAGGCCACTGAAGCCAACCGTTTCCGCCATATGTACCAGCTTCAGGATTGGATAGTACTCACGCTCGAGCGATTGCGAGAGATGACCAAAAGCGAATGGAACAATGAGCAAGTAGCGCTCATCCGTAAGGTCCAACAGTTCATCACAGCGCATCTCGCGGAAGCCACGCTGCAGACGGCAGCAGATCACGTCGGCCTGCATCCCGCGTATCTATCTGCTCTGTTCAAAAGCAAGGCAAGCGAGAATATTAGCGAATATTTGTACAAAGTGCGCATGCAGCGCGCGCGGGAAATCCTTATCGAGCAGCCAGAACTCAAGGTTAGCGACGTTGCGACGGCAATCGGCTACCATAAGCCGCAGTACTTCATCAAATTGTTCAAAGAGCATTTTGGACTGACACCGCAAGACTTCCGTCATCAATCCTCCTGACCGAACGGGGACACTATAATGAAACTAACCATTTTCACAAAAATTGTACTTGTCATCTTTCTACTGCTCGTCTCTACCCTGCTTCTTTACTATCTGACCAATCGCTCCAGCGTGCGGCTCATCAAGCAGGAAATTCAAAGAGTGAAATTGAATGAGCTTACTTTCCTGGCCGGAGACATCGACAACAATCTGTCCAAAGTATCGTCCTTTAGCGATTTTCTCGTACTCGACAAAGATGTGCGACTGCTTGCGACTCCTTCCTTTCTGGAAGGAGATTTTGAGCTGAACAAGTTGAAACTGCGGGTATCGGACAAGTTGAACCTTTTGCATGCCCTGAACAATTGGAACGCCGAATTTATGGTGATTTATGATGAAGACAGCTCGTCTTTCTCCTCAACGTCCTCTTCGTCGAAGTTAAGCGAACTGTATTTGGAGACGCACTTCCGCCCGTTCTGGCAGTATGAGCAGACGGGCGATGGCACGTATTTGACCTATTATTTGGCGCATCCGTACACCTTCCGCTTTGATCCGGAGGAAGTGTCTTATGTCGTCAGGGCCAAGATCGACACCAAAAATGTACTTGCCTACTTGGACCGTGCCAAGGGAACGAACGACAACAGCGCAATCTTGTTGTCTGCGGCTGGGGATGTGCTGACAAGCGACACAGAGAAGCTTCCTTTCATTCATGAATTGACAAGCCGACTTGAGGTTGGTAAAGAAATGAGTGGTAACCGGCTTATTAAACTGGATGGGGAGCAATACCTCGTTAATTTCACTGCTCTAAGTAACTTCAAAGATTGGTACATCGCGGACTATACCCCGATCAGTGAGGTACTCAATCCAATCTACGCTAACCAACGTCTCTACTATTTCTCTAGCGTTTTCCTACTTCTGTTCAGTATCCTGCTCGCCCTGCTGTTATACCGGGACGTGCAGATTCCGATACGTAAATTGCTCTGGGGCGTTAGGAAAATCACATCCGGCCAATATTCCATCACACTCCACCAGGAGAGTAATGACGAATTCATGTACTTGTTTGAGCGCTTCAACGAGATGTCCAAAGAAATCAAAGAATTAATTGAAAGGGTTTACATGGAACAGATCCGCTCCAAGGAAGCCAAACTGCGGCAGCTCCACTCCCAGATCCAACCGCACTTCCTGTACAACTCACTTGCATTTATCAAGAGTATGACTGAGCTTGACGAGAAGCAGGCCGTTATTGACATGTCCATAAGTTTAAGCCGTTATTTCCGGCAAACAATCAAGTTTGAGAACACGTATACAACGGTGCGGGACGAGCTAGAGCTCGTCCGATTATACCTGACGATCCAGAGCCTTCAGATGGACCGCTTCGTTTTCTCCATTGATGTCGAGGAGCAGCTTCTCGATATACAGGTGCCGCGGCTACTTCTACAACCGCTCGCGGAAAATGCCATTCTGCACGGCATTGAGTCGCTGCGCATGGTTGGGGACATCCGAATTCGTGGCTATTCCAACGGAGAATATTGTGCGCTGATTGTGGCGGATAACGGCTGTGGTGTCGAGCCCCGTCGACTCGACACGCTTCGTAATGCAATCTACTACGGCACGGACGCCAATACTGCGTGGGCACTTCACAATGTATATGAGCGGATGAGAGCAATGCTCGGCTCGGAGGCCAATATGGAGCTGTCTAATGGAGAACTGGGCGGACTTCAGGTGACGTTGCGCTGGAAAGTGGTCCGTGAACAGGAGGTAACAGAGATATGTTAATCTGGAAATGGTTGAAGCAAACAGGGCTGTTTGGCCTCGCGATCATCTTGTTCCTGGTTGTTATGATTTTCTCGTTTATCTTTTGGGAAGATCCAACGGGCCCCTCCCAACTACTGGAGAAAGAAAACACCTCTGTAGGGCCTGCGCCTTCGTTCATCGGTGGAAAATATGAGTCTCCCGTGGTCTTGACGACCGTTGGGCATCTGTACCCGGACATCGAGTTCAAAAACGGTGAGGATCTGCAAAACAACGTACTGAGCCGAATGTTTGAGGACAAGCTTGGCATCAAGGTCAATTACCTCTGGACGACGACTGGTGATGAGGATGTCTACATCAATAAACTGAACACCTTGATCGCGACCGGTCAGTCCCTTCCCGATATCGTCACCTTCAAGGGTGGACAAAATATGTATCCGTTGCTGCGCTCCGGTGCCTTCCGCGACGTAGGAGAATTGTTCGAGCAGTATGCCTCACCTAAGTGGAAGGCAGCCATGGCGCAGGCACCCGAGTCGTGGGACCG
This sequence comes from Paenibacillus sp. ALJ109b, assembly GCF_010747435.1. NCBI lineage: Bacteria > Bacillati > Bacillota > Bacilli > Caryophanales > Paenibacillaceae > Paenibacillus > Paenibacillus sp. ALJ109b. Next base: position 48,296 of record NZ_JAAIFP010000027.1, on the reverse strand, counting down.
ATACATGATCAACGGCAAAAAAATGGCGATACCAATCCTAGACGGCAAGATGAATTCGAACGAGGTATTGTACATTCGTCAGGATTGGCTTGATAAGCTTGGTCTGCAGGCCCCCACCACCCTGGACGAGATGGAATACGTCATGGATGCGTTCGTTCATCTAGACCCGGACGGCAATGGTAAAGACGACACCTATGGACTTAGCATCAGCTTGAAAAATTCGTTTTTCACCTGGATGTCGGATGTGGGCTTCGTGTTTGGGGCTTACGGGCAGATGCCGGACATCTGGAGCACAGGTGCGGACGGAATGCTGTCTTACGGCTCGGTCCAACCAAGTGTTCGACAAGGTCTTACGACGTTAAAACGCTGGATGGAGCGAGGCTACATACCGAAGGATGCTGAGATTCTCGATGAGGTCCAAGCGACGGAATCATGGAAGCTAGGCAAGGCAGGCATGATTGTGGCGCCGCTGTGGGCGGCCGGATGGCCGCTAGGGAACGTAACTACGAATGTGCCGGGCGCCCGGTTCGAGGCATATCCGATCCCCGTCGGGCCGAGCGGCTTATCCGGTACGCGTGGCACGCCGCCAGAGTATGGCGCAATGGCTATTAACGCAGATATGGCGAACCCTGAGATTTTTTTCAACTATATGAACTTTGTTTATGACAACTTCATTGATCCTCCTGCTGGGTCACCGTATCGCTGGGGTATCGCTGAAGGCTACGACTACGGCTATGAAGATGGCAAGGTGACATTCCTGGAAAGCCAGGTTCCGGGCGGTTTTGCAGACCCCCAGAAGTATCTCTTAAGCCTTTCTCTCCCCTCGGTCCCTAACCTGCTCAGTGAATCGATTGCTCGTATCAACAGTGGTTCATCCGATCAGACCTCATATGACATCAAAAACAAGCTGCTCCGTACCCCGCAGGAGCTGAAGGGTTGGCAAATCGTTGAAAGCAATCCCTCCGTCTACAAGACAGATGCCTTCACCGGTGCTCCGACGCCTACGATGGAAAAGATCGGTGACGCCCTTGACGAGTTACTGCATGACGCGATGCTCAAAATCGTATATGGACAGGAGCCGCTGTCAAGCTTCGATCTCGTCGTCGCTAGATGGCACAAGCTAGGTGGCGATAAGATCACTGAAGAGGTGAACGATTGGTACACATCGCTGGAAAAAATCAATCAATAATCGTTGTTTTCTGGTGGGTTATCTATAAATTGAAAGGATCAGATGAAAAACATGGCGCACAATGTTTAGTTGTACGCCATGTTTGATGAAATATTAATGCAATGCTCCTATGATTGGATAGATTGGGCCTCTCAGATTGAAATTGTAGTTCAGATCGACAATCCCTACGACTTCGTTGTTATCATATAGTTCTAACATGAAGCCTGCCATCTCTTTGGCAGTGTGGTATTTAGACATGTTTGCTTTGTAATCAAAATCTTCTGTATCTAATGATTTATTTACGAATTCCGTTTCCGTTATAGCTGGAGCTAGCACTTTTGCTTTTAATTTTGCACCTTTTATTTCAAGTTCTTTGGCAAGCCCTTCAGTGAAGGCACTAACGTAATATTTCGATGCCGAATACGCAACACTTCCAACTGCAATGGCATATCCGAGTGCGGATGCAACGTTAATTAACTGAGTTCCCTCTACGTCTGCGTAATCTCGCACATACAGTGTGGAAAGGATCGTTAGGGACTCAATGTTCACACGTAACATGGTTTCAACTTTCTCCAGATTCTGTTCTGCTACAAAAGAACCTTCACCAAGCCCCGCATTGTTTATCCAAGTCTCAATTTGGTATTCCTTCAGCGTGTTATACAGTGTGTATGCCTGAGCAGTATCCGATAAATCACTTGTATGAACAATAACATGTACTGTAGCATCAATATTCTGAATTGCTGATTTGAGTTCTTCTAATTTGTCCAATCTTCTAGCGACTAAAATTAAGTTTTTGCCTCGTGCAGCAAACGCCAATGCTGTCTCATATCCAATCCCTGAACTTGCACCTGTAATAACTGTGTATTTCATCCTATTTTCTCCTTATCAACATGTATTTTAGTATAAGTAAGCTTTTAAAATAATTTTAGAATGATCGTTCTTAATATTGCAAAAAAAACAGTTAGATCTAACTTGCTATTTAGAATAGCATTTCTAGAACGAACAGTAAAGAATTATTTTCTGACTACCATATAATGATGTTGGAACAGGGAATAATGAGTCTTGCAAGACATGCGATACAAGTTCTTTATAACATTAACAGGACAAGAACCTGTATCACTAAAACAAACCATCCTCCATGTAGGCAACTCCCTCTTTGCCTGCCATGTTGTAACTCCATTTTCAATCTAAAACGGATAATGTCATATCCATAATATTTGTTAATTTTTGCGGATCCGTAGTGGTCTTAACCAACGTACGTATCCCCACCCATGCATTCATCAAATAATGAGAAATAACTACAGGGTCAACGTCAGCCTTGATTTCACCCTTTTGCTGGCCTTCCAGAATAAGATTTCTCAAGAATTCCTCTGTTCGCAAATAACTTTCATTAACTAGCGATGCAACTTCAGGATCCAATAGGCCCAATTCCACGCCTGAATTTACAAGAAAACACCCTATAGGTTGTCCTTCATTTCTTATTGTTGACTCAAACAATGCCCGAATAATCTCTTTGATTGGTTTTTGTGTATCGATCAACAAGCTCATTTGGGTGGTTTGCTTCGTTTCATATCGTTCAAGAGCTTTCATAAAGAGAGCATGCTTATCCCCAAAGGTATCATAGATACTTCTTCGATGAATGCCCATATATTCAACCAAATCCTGCATCGAAGTTTTCTCATATCCTTGGGCCCAGAACAGCTGTATTGCTTTATCTAATACTTCATTAACTTCAAATTCTTTGGATCTTGCCATCGTCAATCACCTCGAATAATCATTATACATTTAAGTGCATGATTGGGAAACTTGTATTGTTGCAGAGGCTATAAGGTTAATTCACGAAAAAATCCTTACCAATTAGCTGATAACTCTTTGAAAATAGCTACATAAGATATAACAAAATAATAGATTGGAGGAATTGTTATGGTTCGTACGCTTGACGCTCGTACTTCACTCGGGTCTAACGGTGTTGCTCCGTTTAATGTTCCACTCACTCCAAATACGCCTACCTTGGTGGGTATCCTTGGTCTGAACATTGTCAATCCAGGAACAGTAATTCGCACTCAATTTAACGGAACCTATCGGATTTCGGTAGCAAATTTGTCCTCGCAACCTTCTTCCATTCGTTTTGAAATTTTCAGAGGTGCGACCTATACAGGCACGCCGATTTATGTCGTTTCCCAACCTATATTTCCTTCTGTGGGAAGCATACTGGCAAGCTTCGATGGTTCTGATTACAATGTGCCTCCTCCTCCCTCCGGGCAGCTTATCTATTCTTGTTTTGTTACATTTGTTCCGGCATCTCCATCAGAGCAAGCCAGCCGCGTTGGTCCAGAATGCTTCAATGCGGTTGCATACAGTGACGATTAACTCATGGCTAACAGGACTCTATGAAAATACGGAAGGAGGAAAATTTCATGGTTAAAACGTTAGATGCCCGGACTTCCCAAGGTTCCAATGGCCAGCAAGTTTTAACTCCCAGCTTTACGAATGGCGTCCCACTATTGTTTGCCCAGGTTGGATTGCAAATCAGCAACCCGGGTATGTCGCTCCGAACTTTTTTTTCGGGGATCGTCGAAATTACGGCAAGTCAGTTGCCAGTTAACGGAAATCTTGTCATAGAAGTATATCGAGGATTAGGCGGTTCGCAACAGCTTGTGTATCGGGCCACTACAACTGTATTGGCCAACCCTTTTTTCAGTCCTTGTATTTTAAGTTTTACCGGTTCGGAGTACAATGTCCCAGCCCCAAGCAATGGACAGCTTGTCTACTCAGCGTACGCCACATTCTCCTATAACCCTATTTATAATGTGAATAACGTACGCTTGGGGCCTGAAAGTTTCAATACAACTGTTTATTCTGATGATTGAGTCAATACGTTTGACCGTTTTATATTATGAAAATAAATTAAACCATCTCAATTATTGAGATGGTTTTTTGGATCTTTCTAAAAACTTACACACGTATTATTCACGTTCTTGAAGATGTGCACTATGGTCAAACACGTTTTATGTCCCAGCAATTTATTTTTTCACAACGTCATCCATGGCCTGAACAGCCAGTTCAAATGCTTTAATTCTTCTTCTTAAAAGCGTTCTTTGAGGGCTGCCCGCTTTTGACTTACTGTAACTGTTCTCAAGTGAAGGGAATAAACCGATCAGAACATTGCGAGCTTCAGCTAACTCTTCCTTGGTGTAATGATGAGCTTTTTGATTCCAGGCCGTTTCCAATAACGCCAAACCGATGTATAAGGCGTTGAGTCGTTTCTTTAATAAAGTAGTGTTATTTCCTTTCTGAGTCAAATTAGTCAAGGCGTTTTCGGATTTGCGTATGGTCGATTGGAAAGCTTGGATGGATTGCAATTTTTCTTCCTCTGATACATTTTCCATGTAGTGCTAACCTCTCCTTTTCTCATGCATACAACTAATTTACATGCCCCGCGAGATGTGATCAATAATATAACGAGCAAAAACTACCGCAGGTTTCGATGGATATCTGTCGTCTCCACCGTAGCAGATAGATAAAATGAAAATCCCGTTCTAGACATTTTGTCCAGAACGGGATTTTCATTTTAAATTAATCGTTCGCGTTTTTCTTGGTCACCAGCTTCAATTCAGCCGGAATTGATTTCTCTACTTGCTTGCCGTCCAGCACATCCAGAGCAGCTTGCACCGCCAGCTGGCCAATCAGTACGGGCTGCTGAGCGACTGTTGCCGTCAACTTTCCGTCCTTAATGGATTTGATCGCATCATCGTTGCCGTCAAATCCAATTACGGGAATATCTTTACCAGAACTTTGGATCGCTTCGATTGCACCCAGTGCCATCTCGTCATTATGGGCAAATACCGCCTGCACGTCAGGATTGCCCTGCAGCAGATTCTCCATTACATTCAAACCTTTGGAGCGATCGAAATCGGCAGACTGTTTGGCAACCACATTGAGTTTTTGATCAGCAATCTCGTGGAAACCTTTCCCCCGCTCTCTTGTTGCGGAAGCTCCGGGTACACCCTCAAGTTCGATCACTTTTGCTCCCTCGCCAAGCTGTTTTACGAAATATTCCGCCGCCATTTGTCCACCTTTGACGTTATCGGATGCGACCAACGCTGCCACGTCGCCTTTGTCGGCCGAACGGTCAAGTGTAATCACAGGAATACCCACGCTATTGGCCGATTGTACAGCCGTAGAGATTGCCGCGGAATCCGCAGGGTTAATCAGAAGGGCATCCACGCCCTGTTGAATTAAGTCGTCCACATCATTGGTTTGTTTGGCTGAATCATTTTGAGCATCAACCACGATGACCTGAATTCCTTGTTTTTTGGCTTCTGCAACTACCCCGTCTTTGAGAGAAACAAAGAAGGGATTATTTAACGTGGAGACCGACAGGCCGATTTTTTTCTGTCCATTGCTTCCGGCAGAGTCGGGCTTAGCCCAACCCGGAGGCTCCAGAGAGCATCCTGCCAGAACGATCATCATTACGCTTACAAGCAATATGGTTAGTTTTTTCATGTTCGCTTCTCTCCTTAAGCCGTTTTCTTGCGGTCCAGCAGGACAGCGATGGCAATAACGACGCCTTTTACAACCATTTGATAAAACGAGTTCACTCCGAGCAGGTTCAAACCATTGTTCAGCACGCCGATAATCAGAACCCCAATCAGTGTGCCGACGATCCGTCCTCTACCACCTGATAGGCTTGTTCCACCCAGAACAACAGCTGCAATGGCGTCCAGTTCATATGAAGTACCTGCCGTAGGCTGTGCAGAATTCAGACGGGAAGTCAGGATCGCGCCTGCCAGGGCTGACAGCATACCTACCAGCGAGTAAATCATGATTTTCACGCGATGCACTTTAATACCTGAGATAATGGACGCTTTCTCATTGCCCCCAAGCGCGTACGTTTTACGACCGAAAGCTGTTTTATGCAAAATCGTCCACAATATTACGAAAGTAATGAGCATTGTGATTGCTGGAACCGGTATGCCTAGCATATAACCACGACCGAACAGTTGGAACAGCAGGCTATCGCCCAATCCGGTAATCGGATTACCATTTGTATATACCAGAGTTAATCCCCGGAACACCGTCATCGTCGCTAATGTAGCGATAAACGGGGCCATTTTGCCCTTCGTAATCATCAGCCCATTCACCATACCCATGACACCGCCGAGCGCAACCCCAATAATGATCGACAGAATCGGATCCAAGCCAGACAGCATCATATTGGCTACAAAGGCGCTAGATAAAGCCAGAATGGAGCCAACCGACAAGTCGATGCCGCCTGTCAGAATGACAAATGTCATGCCAAAAGCAATCAGCGCGTTAATCGAAACTTGACGCAATAGATTCAAAATGTTAAGCGGTTCCAAAAAGCTTGGATTCAATACCGATACGATGATTATCAGAATGATCAGTCCGAGCAACGGACCTAATTTCTGTGTTAGATTCGTCAAGCGAAAGCCGCTTTTGGCGGATTGGTTTTCCTGCAAAGTTGTCATATCATTGTCCCCCTGTAGCCAATGTCATAATATTTTCCTGTGTTGCCTCTTCTTTTGCCAGTTCACCGCTAATACGTCCCTCATGCACAACCGCAATTCGATCGCTCATGCCGAGCACTTCAGGCAGCTCGGAAGATACCATAATGATGGCAACCCCGCGGTCAGTCAGCTCGTTCATCAACTGATAAATCTCTCGCTTGGCTCCAACATCCACACCGCGTGTCGGTTCATCCAGGATGAGTACACTCGGACCAATGCCGACCCATTTGGCGATTACCACCTTTTGTTGGTTGCCCCCTGAAAGGTTTCGTGCTGCCGTCTCAGAGGATTGTGTCTTGATTTGCAAACGTTTGATGAGCGTATCGACAAACTCCTGTTCTTTCTGAGTCGAGATGAATCCCTTACTTGAGAAGCTGAACAGATTGGGTAAGGCCATATTCTCACGAATGGAGAAATCAAGCACCAAGCCTTCATCCTTACGGTCTTCGGTAATAAATCCAATTCCATGTTTAACCGCGTCCGCAGGCTTCCGAATATGAGCCTTTTTGCCTCGAATCATGATTTCGCCACCATCCAGAGGTTCCAAACCGAAGATCGCTCGCATAATCTCTGTCCGTCCAGAGCCCATCAGCCCGGAGAATCCGAGGATCTCGCCTGCTCTCACCGTAAAGCTGATATTCTGGAACAATCCTCTGCTGCTTGCGTCCCGTACTTCAAGGACCACTTCACCATACGAAGGATTTCGTGCCGGATATCGTTCCGTGAGTTCCCGTCCAACCATCTTCCGCACCACTTCGTCAAAACTGGTCTCCGGGATCGTCTTGGTGTCTACCGTTTTGCCGTCACGCATGATCGTAATCCGGTCGCAAATGGTGAATATCTCCTCCATCCGGTGCGAGATATAGACAATGGAAACACCATTTTTCTTAAGCGAAGTGATCACGCCGAACAACTTCTGAATCTCCCGCTCCGTAAGCGCCGCCGTGGGCTCATCCATAATGATTACTTTGGCGTCGGTCATCAGTGCTTTGGCAATTTCAATCATTTGCTGCTGACCGACAGAACATTCCCCGGCAGGACGATCCAGCGGGATCTGCACGGAAAGCTTGGCAAACTGCTCAGTGGCAAGCGCTTTCATTTGTCTTGTATTTAGCAACCCAAAAGATGAAGTTATTTCCTTACCGATGAAGAGATTATCAAGCACCGTCATTTCCGGCCAAACATTCAACTCTTGGTGGATAAAAGCAAGCCCCATCTTCTCGGCTTCCTTCGGATTGGCAAAATAGGTTTCTTTGCCGTCAATAGAGATGGTTCCCTGATCACGCCCGTGAAGACCAATCAAAATGTTCATTAACGTGGATTTGCCGGCCCCGTTCTCTCCCATCAAGGCATGAACCTCGCCTTCTTTCAGTTCGAAATCTACCCCGCTTAACACTTGGTTGGTGCCAAACGCTTTATATATGTCTTGCATCTGAATAAGCATGATACCGTCCCCCTTTTAACCGAAAATGACGCCCGATTGTAAAATGCAATTGGCATACGGCGTAGCTTCGCCCGTACGAATGACCACTTTGGCATTCCGGCTCAACGCCTTGAATTGTTCATGACTGATGGAAACGTCAATGGCTTCATCGCCAAATTTCTCGGTAATAAATTGCAAAGCTTCTGGATTCCCTGCCTTGATCTCTGCTGCCAGAATCACTTTCTCAACGACCATATCGTCCGCAATAAGCTCCACGACCTCTTGAAAACTTGGTGTTCCCAGTTTCAGGGACAGATCGATTTTGGGTACACCATCTGGAACTGGAAGGCCAGCATCCGCGATAACTATCGTGTCCGTATGACCCAGATCAGATAACACTTTGGAGATGTGACTGTTCAATATTCCCTGCTTCTTCATTTCAGGCTTTCCTCCACTTCATCCCTCGTCGGCATGCCTCCTTGTGCGCCGAATTTGGTCACAGATAGGGATGCAGCCCGATTGGCGAATCTAATGCTGTCTTGTAGCGGTTTTCCTTCCGCCAGAGCGACCGCAAATGCGGCGTTAAACGTATCACCCGCTCCGGTTGTATCCACTGGTTCCACTTTGAAAGTAGGTACAACGATCTCCTGTTCGCCGTCAAAATATCGAACCCCGTTGCTGCCCTCCGTAATAAACAACTTGTTTGGATATTTGCGCAGCGCCTCAGCCGGAGTCATGCCTTGAAACAATATCTCGGCCTCATGTTCATTCGGCGTGATATAAGCAGCTTTGTCAATGACCTCATCCGGTACTTTCCTTGCAGGTGCAGGATTCAACAACAGGGGCGTTCCGCTTTGGGCGCAAATCTCGCTGACACGAACAACGGTTTCCTCCGGAATTTCCTGCTGAATCAGTACAATATCGGCACGTTGGATCACTTCTGCCGCTTCATCGACATAAGCTGGTGTAACTTCGCGATTTGCCGCTTCAACAACCACAATACTATTATCACCTTCGGCCAGCACGATATGAGCCGTACCGCTCTCCAAATGTGTAACCGGTTTCACATTATGCGTATTTACACCATTTGCTTTGAAATTATTTAAAATGGCTGTACCAAAAGTGTCATCGCCCACCCTGCCGATCATGGAAACGTCGGCCCCCAGTCTTGCGGCAGCGACTGCCTGATTTGCTCCTTTGCCGCCCGGAACTGTTTTGAAGCTGTCGCCAAGGACGGTTTCACCCGCCCCCGGCCGTCTTGAGGAAGTGACAACCAAATCCATGGAGCTGCTGCCAATTACGCATATTTTAGCCATCTGAATTCACCCTTCTTGTTGTGCCCCGTTCAATGAAACTGACCGGAAGCTGTATGTGTTTGTTTTCGATTGGAGCTTGTTCCACCAGTTTGATAAGCAAACCGGCAGCTTCTCTTCCCATCTCGTATGCCGGTTGTCGAATGGTCGACAATGCAGGCGATAGCAGGCTGCTCATAGGAATATCGTCGAAGCCGATAATTTGCATATCCTCCGGAACTTTTTTTCCGATGCGCAATGCCTCGTGCAGTACCGCCATAGCTGCAATGTCATTACTGGCAATGACTCCATCCGTATCCCCGTACTTGCTGAAAAGCTCATCCGCCCATAACCCAACATCGTTAAAGGAAAAGGATGTCGTTTGGATTACACGGTAATCCAGGCCCGCCTGACGTATGCTCTCGATTGCGCCTTCAAAACGGTCCTGCGCGGGTTTGATATGTGCCGGCCCCTGCATAACCGTAATTCGGCGGCTTCCGCGCTTGATAATCTCCCGTGCAGCCAGATGTCCACCCTCTCTGCCATCCGCATATACGGAGGGACTGTCCAGAGGTGTTCTGTCAAGAAACACCACGGGAATTTTCAAATTCTCATATATTGAAGAATGAGGGTAATTCGTTGAAGAGATTACGCCGACTACATTATTCTGGATAAAAGTCTGGATGTAATCCTTTTCCTTCTGTTCGTCCTCATCACTATTTCCGAAAATCAGTCTGAATTCCTGCTCTTGCATCCGGTCCTCTACTCCGCGTGCAAGCTGCGGAAAGTAAGGGTTTGCAATATCGGGTAGCAGCAGGCCAATCAATTTGGACTTACGCTTGTATAAAGAGCGGGCCACCTCATTGGGAGAGAAGTTAAGCTGCTTAACCGCTTCCTCCACTTTCTTGCGAGTGTCCGCATGAACATAACCTCTTTCATTAATGACCCTCGATACAGTGGCTACTGAAACGCCAGCCAAATTAGCTACATCTTTTATTGTTGTCATGAACGTTCACTCCTATGTGTGTAACCGGTTACAGATATGAAAATATCATATTTATTTCAGTTTGACAATCCTTTTGTTACTGGAAATTTATCCTAGCCATCAGATAAAGACCTAATTAACGCAGTAACACTATGCCATAGCGTCATCTTGAACCAATGCATATATTCAAGCAAAATAAACGACTCTTATCCGTTGTAAATCAGGATATTAGCCAAATTATCGCCTATTTCGACGGGGACTCCGATTGTCTTAAGGTACTCCGTTACCTTGGTGAGAAGTTGCTGAACTGGAATAAGCAAACGGATTGGGATTCTCTTTTTAGGGGATCGTGGTTTTCGAAAAAACAAAAAAGCCGCTAAATAAGCGACTTTTAAAGGGGTCATTGTTTTGTCCTGAACTAGCACAATCCCATGAAGGACAATCCATTTGGGTCCATATTTAACGAACAGCCTGCCCGTAATTGGAGCCAAAAGTCCGTTCAATGCACTCGCAGGCAGTAATAATCAAATTTTCATCCCGTTGACTCGTGTTTAAAATGCTTAATTCTCATTGTCGGCACTAAAGAGTTCAATAGCTTTTATGCAACCCTTACATGATTTTAATTAGACACTAAGATACATATTCTAGGTGTGCATTGCTTGCCTTAAATTCAACTTATCCATTAGAGTAGATACTGGAGGTGTACATCATTGAAATTTAACGAGTATGTTCTAGGCGAGACCTATAGAACAGAGTCTATCCAATTGTCAAAGAAGGATATTATTGATTTTGCTAAAATTTACGACCCTCAATATATGCATATAGATGAGGCAAAAGCCAAAGAAGGCCGCTTCGGCAGCCTCATTGCTTCGGGTATGCAGACGATGAGCACGTCTTTCAAACTTTGGGTTGAACTCGGGTTATATGGTGAAGAGGTTGTCGCAGGAACCGGTATGAATAACATAAAGTTTATCAAACCTGTATTTCCAGATGATGAAATTAGTGTTTTATCAGAAGTGATTGAATTATCTCCAAGAAGGAGTCGTGGTGGCATTGTCACGGTGCGGCTCACTACTTTTAACCAAAATAATGAAAAGGTTTTTCAAGCAGAATTAAGTGCTCTGATTAGTAATTGAATTTGAACAATTCATTTCCGTTGTTGACTTTGAAAAAAAACGATCGCACATCAGGTCTGATGCGCGATCATTGCTGTACACTCTCAATTCGTGTTGTATCATTTACAATATTTCGATATATCCTTCTGTTCCATTGACCCGAATTCGCTGCCCATCTTTTATTCGTTGGGTTGCCTTCTCCACTCCGACAATGGCTGGCAAGCCATATTCACGCGCAATCACAGCTCCATGGGTCATCAGTCCACCCACTTCAGTGACTAGGCCTTTTATAGAAACAAATAATGGTGTCCAGCTCGGATCTGTATAGGGAGTCACTAGTATATCTCCATCTTCCAGATCCGCATCTTCAATATTGAATATGACACGTGCACGGCCCTCTATCACTCCGGAAGAAACAGGCAGGCCGACAATGGCTTCGGTTGGCAGATTTTCACGTTTATACTGACCTGTAATGATTTCACCATCAGACGTGAGCACACGAGGTGGAGTTAGCTTTTCATAGAACTTGTAATCGTTTTTCCGTTGGGTAATGATCTTCTCATCCAGTATATTGGTGCGTACAACTTCACGAAGTTCTTCAAAAGTGAGAAGGTATATATCTTCTTTTTCGGCAATAACCCCCGCTTGTGCAAGTCGTTCGGCTTCTTTCAATAAAGCCTGTTTATATACGAAGTAACGATTGATCATGCCGTATTTGGGATATTCCCGATAACCGATGAAATTGCGAACCAGGTCGATCATTCGTTTTGTTTCCTTGGCTTTTTGTTCACCATCCGGCAACAGCTTCAACCGATCCAATATTTCCTGTTCTTTCTTCAACGCTTCCTGTCGTCCCTGCTCGAATTTCCGTTTGCTTGCATTAGGCTCAAAGTTTTTGATGTTACCCAGAATCAATGGCACAAGTGTAATGGGTTTTTCAGTCCAACGGGTTCTGGTCAGATCGATTTCTCCGGCACATCGCATTCCGTATTTGTCCAGATAGTCCTGGATGGCGTCCCTTGTTTCCTGTCCACCCTCAACCTTAACCAGTTCATCCATAAATTCATCCTCTTTCACATGCTGTAAATAAGCAATGACTTTAGGATAGGGACGAATTACATCTGCAACATCCAGTAATGCCAGACCCATTTCCGAAGTGATATTGTTAGGTACAGATTGAGACAACGTATCTGCTGCATTTTTTTCACCCAACCAATCTTTCATGTTTTCATTGATCCATGCTGAAGCATTCATGGCAGTCATAAATACATTTGAACTTCGTGGGTCAGATAGAAATTTCTTCAATTCTTGCAGATCTTCAAGGATAAAATCAAACAAATCCAAACCAGACTTGTTTTGGATGTTACGTTTTAACGCTTCTACTGAGGCTTGATTGCTCGTAATCAATTCAGAGACGATAGTCGATTCATTTTCAATATGTGCTTGAAAACCATCAGACACGCTCTGTTTATGGTTATTACCTAGAGTTGGTGCTGGCTGATCAACAGGTAACGATTTTATGAAATTCCCGCGTTCGATTACAGTTGTAAGTGCGTCCTTAAGGAGCGGATCGGATTGTCCCATGGTATTTATGAAGTTTTCTCTCATGACAGGCGAAGCCAGCCTAGGCGTAATATCAACAAACAATCTTCCACCAGCTATACGCATGGGTGCCGGAGTCGTTAATAGAAAGAAAGATAAGCCCAGCGGTTTCATGGGATCAGTCATCATTTGTTGATGACCTACAGACAGGTACACATGATTTTCCTGGTCACTCGCTTCAGGGATCGGGTATAACGTTGTGATTGGCCGACTTTGGACTATATAAAACATATCATCCACCAAACACCATTCGATATCTTGCGGGAAACCAAAATGAGCTTCGATCTGTCTTCCTATACGTGCCAGTTCTAAAATTTGTTGATCGGTAAGTGTTTGCGTCTTTTGCAGCACGGGATCAATCTGCTGTGTATACGTTCCACCATCTTCACTTCCATAAATAGCCAACGTTTTGACGGCTATTCTCTTGTCGACAATTTCACCTTCCCGAACTTTATAGCAGTCGGCAGATACCAAGCCGGATACCAGCGCCTCACCAAGTCCAAAACTGGCGTCGATGGATAGCAGTTTCCGGTTGCATGTGATCGGATCAGCCGTAAATAAAATCCCTGAAGCCGTTGGGAATATCATCTTTTGAATGATAACGGACAAATAAACCTGACCATGGTCAAATCCATTTTGCATACGGTAAATTACCGCGCGATCGGTAAACAGAGAAGCCCAGCATTTGCTGATATGGTGCATGATTGATTCTTTCCCAATAATATTTAAGTAGGTGTCTTGTTGACCAGCAAAAGAGGCATGTGGTAAATCTTCAGCGGTCGCACTGGAACGCACTGCATACGCATGACCCTCTCCAAATGTGGAGAGATAATGAGCAACTTCTTTTTCAACATCGGCAGGAATGTCTACGCCCATAATAAGTTCCCTGATCTTCCTACTGATTTCACCAATTTGCTCTCGTTCTTCTACTTTTAACAAGGTTAATTGATCCAGCAAAGCATGATACGTTTCATTTTGTTCAACGGCTTTCTGATATCCGACAGTTGTAACACAAAATCCATCGGGGACCTGTACTCCTTCAACCTTTGATAACTTCGCTAGATTTAATCCTTTTCCACCAACGAGCGCAAGCAGCAATTTTTCCATTTCCTGAAATCCGATAACCAAAGAACTCATTCCGAATCTCCCCTAACCAATAAATTGAGAAAAAAACATTTGACAAAGAGTTTAACGCCATGATAAGATTTAAATATAAGATAAGATATTTATGTCTGCGAGAGTAGAAGAAATGTAATCTGATTATATCATGGTGTTTGTTTATATACAATATCGAAGAACCTGGGATAATTATCCCAGGTTCTTTTTTGATTTCAAATACTATTAATCCTTTAGAAAAATGGCTCTCCTCAACCAGATTACTGTCGTGCAGCATGTTATGTATCACAGATGTAGAAGCCAACAAAAAAAGCAACCTGCCCTCAAATGAGGTTGGGCTGCTTTTTCCAGTAAAGACATTTTCCCTATCAAGCAAACATTTCAACAGGGCAAAAAAATCTCGATTTTCGTACCTTGCCGTACTTTGGACTGTACATGAATTTCTCCGCCGTGTGCTTCTACGATCGTTTTGGCAATGCTCATCCCGAGTCCAGAGCCAGCAGTAGATTCCTCAGTATTTGTTCCCCGATAGTAACGATTGAACAAATGCTGCAGCGTTTCCTCGTCCATCCCTTTGCCATTATCGAATACGCGAATACATGCCTTATTGTTCATTCTGCCAATGGAAACGGTGACGTTCACCCCTGGAGAGTTATGCTTCACGGCGTTGGACAGCAAGTTATCCATTAACCGCAGCAACCAGGTTTCATCAGCCTGCACCAACAGGGGACGCTCCTCTCCAACGTAGTGGAATTGGTATTCAGATAGCGTAGCGTCATTGACATACTTCAGCACGGAGCTGCGCACCAGCTCAACCAAATCGGTTTTCCGAATCACCATAATCGAATCGCCCTGCTTAAGCTGATGGATCATGGAAAAGTCAGAGATCAGCTCGAGCATATAATCCCCCTTTTCCCGGATCGTCTCCCCCATGGTGCGCATCTCTTCTTGGCTCCATTGTTCCGGTAAACTCTCCAGCATATATCCATAACCTTGAATTGTGGACAGAGGCGTACGCAGATCATGTGAAATTCCTGACATCCACTCTCTTTGATCTTTCTCCAGACGCTCGCGCTCCTTCTCGGTTTGGGCCAATTGATCAGCCATTTGGTAGAAGGATTCAATCACTTCCTTATAGAGCCTGTAACGGTTTCGCATCGTGCCATTGGAGCGAAATATCTTGCGCTTGTCCTTTGCGGTAAGTACCTGATCGTACTGCCCACGCCCCATACGTTCGAACCAGCCTGCAAACAAAATTAGTGGCTGACCGTAACGGTAGCCATGCCAGATCGATAAGGGTACTGCCAAGAGAAGAGCTAGACCTGCAAACCATATAAGTCCGCGCGTTGCCGTATCCATCGCCGGATGTTTCAAAGGACCACCCGCTGGATTGGGCGTATAAAGAATCCAGGTCATTCCACTACGCTGGTCCCGATGGGCGACAATATTCGTATCATAGTTGCTGGGCGATTGCTGGATTGCCAGAATGTCCAGTGGACGGTACTCCTTCTGCAAATACGTTCCATCACCGATGGCTTGTTCGGAATGACCCGTGGAATTGATTACCTGGAGAAAACTGCCGGTTTCACGCAGTCGCTGATCCAGAAAGGAAAGCTTTTCGCTAGATACCATGCCTTGCTGCCCGTATTCGTCAAACCAGCCCATGAGCTGATCAAGGTCAGAATTTTGGTAGCCAAGGATATACAGAACCGGCACATTAAAAGCAAAGTTCAGATGAGTTTGAACAGCATACGTCCCCAGTGTCCTCGTCTCCTGAATATCAAGTAGTTGGGCAATTGAGTACGATGGAGACAGCCCATCATGCGAATTTGTATTTACTTCGTAGATGACCTCTCCTTCGGCATTTACAACTTGCATCCACATTCCTTTTTCCTCAATGAGCTTATCCCACTTGGGGGAGATTTGAATCGTCCCGTCCTTTGAAGAAGCTTCTTGAGCAATCAGTTGTAAGGCACCCACCGGAAAGTTCCGGCGCAACTCACTATTGGTCGTATTTTGAAAGTATATAATGCAAGCAATGAGAGTAATGGCCAGAATGATCAGGGCATAAAAGATCAATTGATACGTGAAGTGGAATGTCATACGTTGTTGTATCTTCATTGCTCCTGAAACTCCTTTGACAGCTTGTAGCCGAGCCCGCGTACGGTGAGCAGCAACTTTGGATTTCCTGGATCGATCTCGATCTTCTCTCGTATGCGCCGAATATGTACCATTACCGTGGAGTCATCTCCCTGTCCGTTGATCCCCCACACCTGATCGTAGAGCTGTGTTTTAGAAAATACGATCCCCGGAAACTTGCAGAAATGCAGCAGCAGATGGAAAACCTGCGCAGGACAAGGGACAGGCTGTCCCTCTACAATCAACTCGCCTTCCGCCTCATTCACGGTGAAGCGGCCGAATCGGTAAACCCCTGGTTCAGGGCGTTTCACCTGACTCACAGTTGGAGCTTCAGGCTCCAAACGGCGTATGCGCGCCTGAATTCTTGCAGCTACCTCCAAAGGATTGAAGGGCTTGGTAATATAATCGTCCCCGCCCATGGCGAATCCCCTCAGCACATCGAGATCGGATGCCTTAGCCGTCAGAAACAAAATATGCGGATTTCCATATTCACGGAGCTTGGAACAAAGCTCCAGACCACTCCCGTCTGGGAGCGTGATGTCGAGCAGGACGATATCCGGGGAAATCCGCTGTACTAGATCGAGAGCTTCTGCACAGGTGGAAGCATCGTACAGCTGATGGAACCCTGCCCTGCGAAGCACCATTTGCAGCATGGTGACAATCGAGGGTTCATCGTCGACAATTGCGATTTTAATATCCGTTTGATTGGTCATCGTTTTCACCCATTTCATAGTAGCATACTCACATTAACAGAACCTAAACGGCTTGGGCAAACTTAATCAATTGTTCAGCAACTCGTTTAGGCTCTGTTTCAATAACGCTGTTAGCATAGGAAATGAGAAACCTCATTCGCGACAAATCTATTTTATTTTAGGAGGAAAACATTTGATTATTACAACAACAGCAATAGTTGAAGGTTCCCCAGTCAGGCAGTATATCGGCGTTGCAACCGTTGAAGTCATCATCTCTGCCAATGTCGGGAGAGACTTTCTCGCTTCATTTAGAGATCTTGTAGGCGGCCGTTCTCGTACCTATGAGAACAAGCTAAGAGAAGCAAGAGACGCTGCCTTTGAAGAGATGACCCAGCAAGCCGCACAGATGGGAGCCAATGCTGTAATCGGTGTGGATCTGAACTACGAAGTTGTTCGTCAAGGTATGCTCTTGGTCGCTGTAAGCGGAACGGCAGTTATTATCTAAATTTCAAACTATTGATTCCCAGTTCCAAACGAACATTTCTCCAGCAATGGCACCACACCCTGATCTCCAAGCATATGCAGCATTCCAACAACCACTAGAGCGTCGGAGTAGTTGAGGGTTTTAAAGTGGAAAGAAAGTAGTAGTGTATACAAACCTAACCAAAATATAAGTCTATTAATTTTTGGTCTTCTATTTCATCAGATAAATCAATAAAATATTCTTGTTGCCACTTTTGTGTTTGGGCAGCTGATTTATTTAACTCTTTTTCCCAAGAAGGGTAAACTCTAATAGCCATCTTCCCTTTAGTGTCCTCATTTTTCAAAATTCCTTTTTCGAGTAATTTAGATTTTGGAAAAACAAACTGTCCCTTCATATTTCCATTTATAATTGAGATTATTAGTTTGTCTGGACTTTCGAAAAAGGAGTACGGTTGATTTTGATTGTTTTCGTCTTTTTCCCAAAATACAACAAAAAAACCTTTTTTCTTTGGAGTTAATTTGGCGAGGCGACTTCGATATTTATAATCTCCAATATAGATAATCATTCCTTCATACTCTCTATTATGTTTTTCTTCAATGATGTTTGTAATCTCTATATTATCAAAGTTAGCAAGTATGCTATCTATTAGCTCTTTAGATTTAAAAATGCTCTCATCCCCTCAATCATTTTTCACAACGTTAATTATAGCCTCTTAGCCTTGTTATGAAACGGAATTTCATTTTTTTGTTACAGCTACTCGCAGTTTGTGATATGGTCAGTGAGGTGCGATCAGCCCGTACACATTTACATATCATGCGAGGAGAAGATTGAAAGTGAATGAAATAAAAGCATTGGAGAACCCCAACAAGTTTAGTGATCCTTTATTTGTGACACTAGTTGCAAGTTTATGTTGCTTGTTATGGGGGAGTGCCTACCCGTTTATTAAGCTTGGATATAGTGCTTTTGACATCCTGTCAGAAGATATTCCATCCAAATTTGTATTTGCGGGTTATCGATTTATTTTAGCAGGATTACTGCTTCTATTCTTGTTTCGTGTCATTAGTAAACGGAAATTTGAACTGTCTGGACGACAATTTTCAAGCTTAATATTGCTTGGCATGTTCCAAACGGGTCTGCAGTATATGTTTTTTTATGTGGGTGTAGCCAATACGACAGGTGTCAAAGGTTCGATTATGAATGCGACAACGACCTTTTTCAGTGTGGTTCTAGCTCATTTTTTATATAAAAATGATAAACTGAGCAAAAATAAAATAGTCGGCTGTTTGCTAGGATTTATTGGTGTAATTATTGTAAATTTCCACTCCAATCTGCTGGAATTCTCCTTCTCTCTCACAGGTGAAGGTTTCGTTATTATTGCGGCTCTTATTTTTTCCATTACGGCCATCTATGCAAAGCACTTAACAGGCTCCATCGACGTCCTCGTTATTACCGGAGTTAGCTTGTTTGTCGGCGGACTGGCACTCACCATACTGGGACTCCTGCTTGGCGGCCGGGTTACACATTTTACACTTGAATCAACGGGTATCTTGATTTATTTAGTTTTACTTTCATCAGCCGCATTCTGCTTGTGGAATCTACTTCTGAAATACAACAAAGTGGGGAAAGTATCTGTGTATAACTTCCTGATCCCTGTCTTTGGTGCATTGCTATCGGCGTTGTTTTTGGGAGAAACGATTTTGGAATTCAAAAACCTAATTGCATTGCTCTTTGTATCCATCGGTATTTATATGGTCAATAGAGTAACCTCATTAAAATAATGTGTTTCTTGCCAATCGATCGAATAGGAACTACCCACCTAATACTTGGTACAAGAACTTACTCTCTAAATACAAAAAGGTCGCTCATTAGCGACCTTTTCTTGTATTTAAGCCTCACCTTTCCGCATTACAAACAGGAGTACACGACATTACGCAAGCGGCGATGAATATAAGGCTCCTGATTGTTCAGCAGATGCTGCGCATACATAACCGTAAGTTCAGAGTCTGGATCAATGATGGCCATGCAGCCGGCAGCACCACTCCATCCGAATTCACCCAGTGGGCTTAACGAACCGCTGCCCGCTTTGGAGATATGCGTACGTACACCCAGCCCATAACCATACCCTCCCATATGATCCCAGGAGTAATCATCACGGGTCAGATCGTTCAGATGGTCTGTGCGCATCAGCTCAATCGAAGCCTGTGACAGAATGCGAACGCCTTTTGGACTTGTTCCTTTTCCCGTCAGCGCACTAAGGAACAGTGCATAGTCGCTAACGGTGGACAATAGTCCGGCACCGCCGCTCTCCAAATCCGTGCCTACCCGGAATCCGTTTCCGTCCATTCGTACGGCTTTTTCAAGCTCATCATTGTAAGCATACTGCGGAATCAGGCGGGTCTGCTGTGCCTCGTTCAGGTCGAATGCCGTATCGTTCATACCTAGCGGTCCGATAATTTCTTCTTGCAGATATTTACCAAAACGTCTGCCACTCACAACCTCCACCAAAGCTCCGAGCACATCGTGACACATGCTATAGTTCCAATGCGTACCTGGCTCAAACAGAAGCGGTTCCTTGGCGAGCGCTTTCGCGAAGTCTCTTGTCGATAATATTCCGTTGGTGCTCTGCACAGCTTCCTGAATGCTTGGCGAACCAACATCATAGGAGAACCCGGCAGTCATCGTAAACAAGTCGCGTACTGTGATCGCCTTTGTCGCTTTTTCCAATCTGACCTCGCCGCTCGATAAAGTTTTCTTCACCGTCATCTCGGCATATTCCGGCAGATAATCAGATACTGGATCGCTCAGCAGCATTTGCCCTCTCTCTACAAGTTGAAGTGCTGCCACACAGGTCATAATTTTCGTCATGGAGTAGAGATTAAAGATCGCCCCATCGCCGATGGGCGTTTGCTCCTCCAGATTGGCGTAACCATTCCGGTAACGGAAAACGGTATCATTTTGATGCATCACAAGAACCTCTGCCCACGGAATTCTCCATGATGTGATGCGATCAATAAATGAAGCAAGCGGTTTAAAGTCCATATTTCCCCGTCCTTCTATGTAGAATCGTTTATCAATGCACATAGTGGATCTATGTTCATACACATGACCCACATAGTATTAATATACGACCATTCACATGCATTGACCATATCTAATAGAAAGCAACTTTTCGACAAACTGTACCATTTTTTAGAATCGGTACGATTACTAGAGTGTCTTGACCATGATAAAATCGATTTGTTCCTCATCCCCCATATAAAAAGAGTGTGAGCCCGTTTGAACAAATCCCATCTTCTTGTAAAAAGCAATGGCATTGTCATTCTTTTCCCATACTCCGAGCCAGATTTCCTTCTTTTTGTGCTCCAATGCGGTCTCCATCGCTTTATTTAGCAGATATTTACCCAGTCCATGCTTTTGGAATTTTTTCCTGAGATAAATTCTCTCAATTTCAAGTGAAGCATCACTCATTTGTTCGGATTGGGCGCCATCTCTGTTCACTTTTAGATATCCGGCAAGTTCATCATTGTAGTAGACGAAAAAGATGTCTGAACAGCTATTAGATAATTCGGCTCCCAACTGTTTAGCGTTAAATGCTCTTTCGAGATAGGCCCTCATATTGTCAGGGGAATTCTGATCTTTAAATGTATCGTTGAATGTTTCTATACTTATTTCTTGTAGTTTTAGTAAATCCTCGTGACTGCATGCTCTTATATCCACTGTCATTGTGATGTATCTCTCCTTCTATGAATCAATTACTTATTTAAAACGGCTCTTTTTTTGTTGCAAATACAACATTTACTCTATTCTTAATCTACTCCAAATTTGTATAGTTTGCAACATAAAATAGTGAGACCAGGCAGATTAAAATACATAGCAAACGTTTTCGGAACTTTTAATAAGTTTTCCTCGGTCAGTCTATTTAAGCAGTATTTCTTTATATTCTGTCGGACTAAGTCCCGTATATTCCTTAAACACCTTGGAGAAATAATGCTGATCACTAAACGATAACAGATCCGATAACTCCTTAAACTTCATATCCGGTTGACATTCCATTAGTCTGCATGCTTCCTTAATTCTAAGCTTTGTATAATACTGAACAAATGTGAGTTGCGTTACGTTTTTAATGACTCTGCTAACGTAAGAGGGGCTGACGTGAAACTTCATTGCAATGTCATTGATGGATATTTGGGTAAACTTGTTCCGTTTGATGTACTCATCCATTTGCATAAACAGATCTTCTCTGCTTTTCCGACCATGGGATTGAAGCATATCAAAACATTGTCCAATCCATTCCGTTAATTCACGGCAGAAATCACCGTATGTTTCTTCATCAAATAGTTTTTTTGCTCTAAGCTCCAGACCAAGCCTAATTCCCTCCCCTTGCTCCTCAACCAAATGTGCGAACGTATCCACTACTAAGTTGATAAATCGTTCCAATTCTTTCACATGTACGTTATCCTCCGTCCATCGATTCATCAACTCGGACAGCTTAAGGGCAAACTGCTCCTTCTGACGAGCTTGTATCATGTGGACAAAAGTCAATTCCAGTGCTGAATCCAGGCAACCTGACTCAGTTCTTGCTATGGAAACCGGATTTCCGCTATCCAGCACCAATCCACTATTCAATCGCTGATGCATCGATAAGATGGACGATATTTGGTGATAAAGCTCCGACAGATTAACATCTTCCGACCATAGCAGCTGCCCACCAATGGTTGTGTCCATGCCTTGTGCAAACAAATGACGGCGCAACGATTCCAGACATTCATGTACAGAAGAATACAAATCAAGAATCCCCCTGTTTACAAAAACGATGAATTGCTGAGGAGTTTGACTTAGAAACACTTTACAGGGACGTGGTGCAAAAAAATCTTCTAAGGAAGCCTGTAACGTCTTTTGTCCCCATCGTTCTCGTTCCGGGATAAAAGGCTGTCTACGCAGAATAATCATCATTTGGGCCAGAAAAGCAGCATGTTCTCCTGGCTTAAGTTCAGCATAACTATGGGGATCAACGATCTCCTGCAACTCATGAAAGTGCCTTGACCTCGATTGATTAAGCTGTTTAATAACTCTGCCCATGACTTCCTCCAGCGCCTCAGGCTCGACGGGCTTCAGCAAATAGTCGAACACCTGCAAATTCAATGCTTTTCGTGTATATTCAAAATCGCTATACCCGCTAATTAGAATGACCCTCAACTCACGCTGGGCAAGCTTCGCCTTCTCAATTAGTGATAAGCCATCCATCTTGGGCATCCGTATGTCTGTCAACAGGAGATCGATTGGCTGCTTCTGAAGTGCTTCTAACGCCTCTTCTCCATTTGTGGCCGTAACTGCCACGTGAATGGGGAAGTCCAGCTTATCCAACAGCATTTTAATATTGCGCAATATAGGTTTGCTATCCTCAACGATCATGATATTGTACATGGGTCTATCCCTCCTGTACTCAGTAAAAATCCCTCGTCATCGATCCGATGATTTGAACGGTTGCTCCTTTTTCATTGTCTGAATGATTGTTGTAAATGTTAAATAAAAGCCGATTGCTATACATCAGTTTAAGCCGATTGACGCTATTGACGATCCCCATGTTGCCAAGAGCTGTCTGACGATCGGGGGTTTGATTCATTCCAGAGTCGGACTGCTGTATATTGGACAAAATCTCTTCTATTTTGTTTGGCTGGAAGCCCTCTCCGTTATCTTTGATCTCCAATGCCCATAATCCGTTATACTGCTTCACGGTAATTTGGATACGCCAGGGAGGTGTGATATTAAAGAAAGCGTGCTCAATACAGTTTTCAACAAAAGGCTGAATGACCAGCCGCGGCAGCCGGATTTCACTCGTCAGTTCATCAGCATCGATGTTCCACTCCAAATCTTCTTCATACTTTTGTTGTACCAACGATAAATAATGTCTTGTATGCTCAAGCTCATCCGTCATCGTCACATGTGCATAAGGAGATGAAACAATATAACGTAAACTGTCTGACAGATGTTTGCACATATCGGACACGACCTGGGTTCTCCCCTCTTGAGCAGCAATGCTGATCAAATAAAGGACGTTATGAAGGAAATGGGGAGCAATCTGAGCTTGCAGCGCGGAATTCCGCGCAGTGACTTCTTCATGTAACGCCTTCTTCTCACGATCAATGGACTGCTGTAATCGTTCCATCAAGTCCTGAAAAGCTTCATTCAACAGCAGCAGGTCGTTATTTTTAGGTCGATCATCAACTTTTAGCTTCATATTGTTGTAGTTGATGCGCCAAATCTGGCTGCGAAGCTTACGAATGGGAAGCAACAGGTTGCGTGTGGAGAAGAAAATGTACACGAAAGAAATGAGCATTAAGGCTGTAATCAGCAAAATGGACATGCTTTGTACGGAACGGATCGAGCCTAATACCGAATCTTTCGGCGTTATTATAAAAGTAATCCAACCCGTCTGGTGAGATGTAGAATGCGTAACGTAATTATTTTGTTCATCAACTGCCAGTCCTTCGTCAGATAAGGGCTCTTTCCACTCCAATGAGTCCTTTCTCATTTCCAAGCCAGTCATTCGCTCACCTTGCTTGTTCAAAATGAATACATCTCCTGCTGTAATTCCTTCCGTAAGGTTTTGAATGTAAGCTTGATCCATTTGAATACTAAGATATCCGTATAGCTTGCCATTCTGATCGTTGACCGTACGGACAAAGGAGATAGTGTCTGCATCTCGAAGCAGAATAAAACCGTTCCCTGTCCACTCTCGTCCACTTCTACTTTTTTCCGTTAAGGCACTTAGGATTGTTGGAGGATGACCTGAACCCAGATACGATGTGAGCAGCACACCTTGTTTATCATAAATGGACATGTCCTTGATGTTCATGCTGGGGCCAATAGCCTGAAACATGATATCTTTTAGTTTCCGAATCTGCTTCAGTCTTTCATAATTGCTTGGGGCTGAAGAGCTCTTGTCCATCGTTGCGAAGATGTCCTTATTGGACAATATGCGCTGGGACATCTGGTTTTGCTGCTGTACATATAGGTCAACCTGTTCTCTTACCTTTGTGGCAGTGACCAGTGTATCCTCCTCTGTTTTTTGTGTAAGCGGCCGGATAACGACAAGGTTCACATAAACGATAAAGCAGCCCAGCACGAACAAAAGAAGGGCGAGAAATGTCAAAAATACTTTTGTCTGCAAGCTGAATTGTGTGGCTCTATGTATAAATTTAGCCATGCTTCGGGAAGCCTCCTGTCTTGTCATGCTGTGAAACTCGTCTGGATCATGTCTTAATGTAGCATGGGTTCGAATGAAATGATAGCGATTTCAAGTTCAGGATTTTACACATAAATATTCAAGCACAGACATGTACCGGAGAAGAAGTGGATTTTATAATTGAATTTGTAAACGGATTCATTACATGTTTCAGAGGGGGATTTACGTTGAACATGCATAAAAGAAAAAAAGCAGCATCCATTGTACTGGCGAGCTTGTTGTCCATTTCACTGACCGCTTGCGGATCAGGTAGCACTGATTCTGGCACGTCTGCAAGCAGTGGAAATAAGAACAGCAAGGTCACACTGGAATTGGCCATTTCGAAGAGTTCACAGGATTCTGCCTTTATCCAGCAGGATATTCTCGATGAATTTGAAAAACAGACCCATATTTCTGTTAATCTGCAGCTCATTCCGGCAGAACAAACAACGACCGTACTGCAAACCAAGCTGGCTGTGGATGAAACGCCCGACATCATCCAGTACAATTTGGCCAGTGCAATTACGGATCTGAATCTTGAGCGCAATTTCGAAATTCTGGATAACGAGTCCTGGGCCAGCAGAATTGTAAACAAAGATGTACTCTCCGCTGCCGGTCATATCTACAGCTTCCATGTCAGCCAGGACACGGGCATGCAAGGCGTCGTGTACAACAAACAGATTTTTGCTGACCTGGGTCTGTCCATCCCTACAAGTTACGAACAATTTTTGGCGATCTGTGAAAAAATTAAAGCTGGCGGCATCACTCCTGTATTCATGCCCTATAGAGATGCATGGGCTGCGAACATTTGGCCTGCGGCAGCATTTGCCGATTTTGTAGCCAAAAATGATCCGTCTTTTTTTGATGAGCTCAACAGCAACAAAAGAAAATGGTCCGATATTCCCGAGTTCAAAACATTTTTGCAGCAGCAATACGAAGTCTACACCAAGGGGTATACCAATACGGATGTGCTGAGCGACAGCTATGACATGGCGGTTGGCAAATTCCTGAAAAAGGAAGTGGCCATGATGTTTATGGGAGATTGGTTAATCGAAGGCGTAGCAGAACAGGATCCAAGCATGGAACTCGGCGTATTCCCAATTCCGTCTTCCGATGATGCCAAACTGGGTGCAAGTCCGCTTGGAGGACAGCTGTTCATTCCGAAAAAGGCTAAGCATTTGGACGAAGCCAAACAGTTCCTGGACTTTATCGCCTCCAAGGAATTTGCGCAACAGATCGTAGATTCCAAGGGCTATGTATCCAATTTTAGCGATGTTACTACACCAGAGTTACCTGCTTACAAACAGGATATCGTCGACAATTACATCCTGCCCAAGAAAACTGTGTTAACCACGGATGCTTACATGCTGGTAGATCGTAGTGAGCTATACAGACTGTTACAGGATCAATTCGCTGGCGGTTTGACTCCGGAGGAAGTGTTGAAATCCTGGGATGAGAAGTTCAGTCAACTGATGCAGGATAAAGGCGTTTCCGGTTTCTAAGAAATGAAATACAGGGCAGCATGTCATTCCTGAATGATGTGCTGCCTAGCCATAACGGAGTGTGAGACATGAAAAGGGCTAAAAATTTATATTCGTATTACATGGTATTTCCGGCACTACTCATCTACTCTATCTTTTTTGTTATTCCAGCAATTGCTGCTTTCTACTACTCCTTCACGGATTGGCGTCTGGATCGAATTGATCTGAAGTTTGTCGGATGGGACAATTTCGAGAAAATTTTCTCGGACAAAACGCTTATTTTAGCACTTAAAAATACGGCGATTTTTGCCGTAGTTACGGTTGCTGGCAAAAATATTATTGGTCTGCTGTTGGCCGTGGCCCTAAATATGAGATTAAAAACGAAGAACCTGCTGCGCGCAATTTTCTACTCCCCTTCCATACTGAGCATTCTGGTCATCAGCATCTTGTTCACACCAATGCTGCGTACAGAAGGTACGATCAATCGTGTATTGGAAGCAGTCGGATTACATTCATTGAGCCAGGCTTGGTTGACCAATCCTTCCCTTGTCATCTGGACGATTGCCATAGTATCCATCTGGCAAAGCGCTGGATTCCAAATGGCCATCTATCTGGCTGGTTTACAATCCATTTCTCAAGAATACTATGAAGCCGCTACGATTGACGGAGCAAGCTCCTGGAAAAGTTTTTTCAAAATTACACTGCCACTTTTGCTGCCAGCCATCAATATTAATCTGATGTTGACGCTGATTGGTGGGCTTAAAGTATTCTCGGAAGTGTATGTCATGACTGGCGGAGGTCCAGGCAACGCTTCACAAGTTGTGGGAACAATTATTCTCCGCTCCTTCGGCGAAGGAAACTGGGGACTTGGTACCGCAGTCAACACACTTCTGTTTGTGGCGGTCACGATTATTGCTATACCGCTATTGATTTTCATGCGGCGCAAGGAGGTTACGGAATAACATGGGATATACACGCAAACTCGCTATTCGCAACTATGTTGTTGAAGGATTTCTGCTCCTCGCCTCTCTGCTCATTCTGTTGCCTCTGGTGATTCTAATATTAGGTTCGTTTAAAACGAGCGCTGAAGTACTCAGCTTCTCCTTGAGTTTGCCGGATAAATGGCAGTTTTCAAACTATGTCCGAGTATTTGAAGAAGGCGGTCTGTCCCGAGCATTTTTGAACAGCATCTGGATTACGGGGATCTCGTCCATTATCAACATTTTGGCTTCCTCAGCAGCATCCTTCATTCTGGCACGCCGGGACACAAAACTTTCAAACACAATATATATGTATTTTTTTATGGGACTGATTGCGCCGATGTCGATCATTACGACGATTCGGGTCGTACAGGGATTGGGATTTTACGGCAGCATATCAAGTGTCATCCTGATTTACGCTGCGCTTAATACCGCTTTTAGCGTATTTTTGTACAGCGGATTTATTAAAACCATTCCGAAAGCACTGGACGAAGTCGCATTTCTGGAGGGTGCCAGCGTATTCGGTGTGTTTTTCCGTATTGTTACACCGCTCATTCTGCCCGTTAACGCAACGGTAGCGATCATGGTGTTTATGTCCGTATGGAATGATATTACGATTCCGGTGTACTTCCTTACGAATAGTTCAACATGGACGATGCCGCTTTCGATCTATAATTTTTACGGCAAATACAGCCGCGATTG
The DNA here is from genome assembly GCF_010747435.1 of Paenibacillus sp. ALJ109b. Classification (NCBI taxonomy): domain Bacteria; kingdom Bacillati; phylum Bacillota; class Bacilli; order Caryophanales; family Paenibacillaceae; genus Paenibacillus; species Paenibacillus sp. ALJ109b. Next base: position 20,361 of record NZ_JAAIFP010000027.1, on the reverse strand, counting down.
GAATTTGATTTTTGCAAATCTTGTACTGACTTCACTTCCTGTGTTTATCCTCTACTTGTTTGGACAGAAATATATCGTTAGCGGACTTACTGCGGGAGCAGTCAAAGGGTGACCATGGTATTTAAATAGAAATAAACTTAGGACGCTTTTGGGAAATCAACTCCCAAGGCGTTTTTTTGTCATACTATCTTGACGTTTATTTACAATACACAGTTCTTTGTTTATTTCTGAACAAATTCAATGAATCTAACAATTGATTATACAATTCTCCCTTATATAATAATAGATAGATGTTCATTATTGTATGAATGTAAATTTAAATTACACATCAGTGTTACTACAATAATGGATAACAGTCACTTTATCCCCTGCAATCCATTCATGTCGAAAGGAGATGCTGCGATGGACAGACCCTATATGATTTGTCATATGCTTAGTTCATTGGATGGCAAAATTATCGGCGATTTTCTGGAAGATGATCGGTCAACCTACTTCATTAATGAGTATGAACGTATTCATGACCGCTACGGATGTGATGCTTGGATGTGCGGACGAGTCACGATGCAGGAGCATTTTGCACATGAATATAATCCTCCATCCAATCAAGACAAGCAGTCCCCCATTCCTCGAACGGACTATGTTGCGCAGAAAGACGTTGAAACTTATGCCATCGCTGTAGATCCACACGGCAAATTGGCTTGGAACCACAACTATATATCCGAAGAGAATGGCAACAGAACAAAGGATCACATCATTGAAGTCCTGACTGAAGAAGTTTCCGATGCTTATCTCGCATATCTACAGAAATTGCGCATCTCTTATATCTTTGGTGGAACGAAAGAGCTGAACGTTGTGACGGTTGTAAAAAAACTGAAGGCATTGTTCTCCATTGATCGATTATTGCTTGAAGGCGGCGGTGTCTTGAACGGTTCTTTCCTGAACGAAGGTTTGATTGATGAGTTGAGTCTCATATTCGTTCCTTTTGCAGAGGCAAGCTCTCCGGCTTTGACCATCTTTGAGAAAGGTTCGAGTTCCAAAGAAACCTCCCCCTCTCATTTTGAATTGATAAGAGTCGAACAAATGGAACATAACGGATTGTGGATGACTTATCGAGTAGAAGGAAATTCTAAATAATTCTTAAATGTACAACGAATGGAGGATCACATAGCTATGAAAAAAAAACAAACTGCTGGACGAGATATATTGGGTGAGTTCGCGCCCAAATTTGCAGAATTGAATGACGATATTCTGTTTGGCGAGGTATGGTCAAGAGTAGAAGAATTATCTAGTCGTGATCGCAGTATGATTACCGTTTCTGCACTTATTGCAGGTGGAAATTTCGAACAATTAACCCCACACCTTCATAAAGCAAAGGAAAATGGAGTAACTCGTAATGAAGTGTCTGAAATGATTACTCACCTTTCCTTCTATGTGGGCTGGCCTAAGGCATGGTCTGCGTTCAATATTGCAAAAGATATTTATAAATAAAATAGAAAGCAGGAATTCATTATGACAAACGAACATTTGAGTAACAGCACCATCTTCCCGCTGGGAAAAAAAGTAGAAGCCAATTTTATTGGAGACGCGTATCTGGAGATGGTCTTTACAGATGAAACTCCACTAAACACTAGCATTGGAAATGTCACTTTCGCGTCAGGAGCACGCAATAATTGGCATTCACACGCTGTAGGTCAAGTGTTACTTGTTACAGGTGGTGAAGGCTGGTATCAGGAAGAAGGTAAACCCGCACAATTGCTAAAAACCGGAGATGTTGTAAATATTGCTCCGAACGTTAAGCACTGGCATGGCGCAACGGCCGAAAGCTGGTTTGTGCATCTGGCTATGACACCTGGACAAACGGAATGGTTAGAACCTGTGAATGATGCGTGGTACAACGCGCTCTAAGGCGAAAGAATCTGTATTTAAATGAAAGGAATGAAATCGAATATGTCTAATATTGCAGGTAAAGTTGTAATTCTTACGGGCGCATCTAGTGGAATTGGAGAAGCTACCGCGAAAGTTCTTGCTTCGAAAGGAGCCAAGCTGGTATTGGCAGCTCGCCGGGAAGAACGTTTAGTACAATTGCAAAAAGAAATTCAGAACAATGGCGGCCACGCTATTATCAAACCAACAGATGTGACTTCGCAAATTCAAATGGAAGATTTGGCTGAATATGCACTAAGCGAATTTGGGAAAATTGATGTTCTAATCAACAATGCGGGCATCATGCCTCAAGCTTTTCTTTTCAAGAAAAAAATTGACGAATGGGACAACATGATCGATGTAAACATTAAGGGTGTCCTCTATGCTATTGCAGCAGTTCTTCCGTCCATGAGAGAACAAAAATCAGGTCATATTTTGAACCTTTCCTCTGTTGCCGGTCATAACATTTATCCGGGTGGAACTGTATATTGTGGAACGAAGCATGCCGTTACAGCCATCTCCGAAGGCTTGCGCCAGGAAGAAGCCATGAGCGGCACAAATATCAGAGTCACCAATATTTCTCCAGGCGCTGTTAGCAGCGAGTTACTGGAAACGACAAGTGACCCTGAGTCCAAAGCAGGTTTAGATGAGTTCTACAAATCTGCTATTGATGCAGATAACATCGCACGTGCAATCGCATTTACAATTGAGCAACCATCGGATGTAGCGATTAACGAAATGATCATTCGCCCAACCGTTCAAGTGGGTTAATGGTATTGATTCACGAAAAAAGGAATGAATGCACTCTTCTTATCGAGGCTGCTTCGTTCCTTTTTACATATTAATCTTACAATTTCCGAGCTGTCACCATAGGCTGGTAATAACCCGTGTCCGCAGGGAAATGCCACTCTACATCCATAAACCAGTCGCACTTAATACGTTGTTTATATCTTCTTTCAACAATGCTCTGTACTGTGTGCTATCATGTTTAGTTTTTCATTCACCATTCATTTTTGCACAATAAACTGGTTTGTCGTATACGTTTTCCCCTCTTCGGCCCAATCCCATACCTGAAAAACAATCCTCTTCCCCTCATCTAAAACACGCGGTTGCGTGGTTGATGTTTTCTCTTTTACCAATACATCGTAATCTCTTATCGTAGCTATGAACAAGCCATTCCGATTGAAAGTTATAGTTTACCCCGCGGGTCGCGGCTTCTTTCTCAGCTCTTTTTACAAAATCAGGACTTATGTCAGTAGCACTTACGTTATACCCGTATTTCACCAGCCCGATTGCTTGTGTACCTGGAAGATAGATTCTTTGACAATTCAGTCTCCTTCATCCGAATAGAAGAAAATCCAATCGCAATGATATGAGCGATTGGATTTTCTAATTTCTAGTTATAAATCAAATGGTAATTGTCTTTACCAACTACTTTAAAACAATTTAAATTGTGCTAGTGTCAATTACGAATCTATACTTCACATCTGAAGCTAATACACGTTGGTATGCCTCGTCAATTTGGTCAGCTGAAATGACTTCGATCATAGGGACGATACTATGTTCTGCACAGAAATCAAGCATTTCCTGAGTCTCACGGATGCCCCCGATCATTGAACCTGCAAATGAGCGACGGTGACCGATAAGGGACATTACGTTTACTGACAACGGCTCTCCAGGAGCACCCACATTAACCAGCGTACCATCTAGAGTGAGCAGTGAGAAGTAAGCATTGATGTCGATATTTGCACTTACCGTGTTAATAATCAGATCAAAAGACCCGGCGAGTTTTGCGAACGTATCAGGTTCACTTGTGGCATAATAATGATCTGCCCCAAATTGAAAACCATCCTCTTTTTTCTTCAATGATTGTGACAGAACAGTTACTTCTGCGCCCATGGCATGTGCAATTTTGACAGCCATATGACCCAGTCCACCCAGACCTACAACCGCTACTTTTTTACCTGGTCCCGCTCCCCAATGATTTAACGGCGAGTATGTTGTAATACCTGCACATAGTAGAGGTGCAGCGACATCCAGCTCGATGTTATCCGGAATACGAACAATGAACTCCTCGGTTACGACGATGTGGGTGGAGTACCCTCCTTGTGTAGGTTCGCCGTACTTATCAACACCCGCGTAGGTAGGAACATTTCCTTTGAGACAGTACTGCTCTTCTCCTTGGCGGCAGTTCTCACATTCGCCACAGGAGTCAACCATGCACCCAACCCCTACTCGGTCACCAACTTTGTACTTTGAAACTTCAGCTCCTACATCGGTAACAATTCCTGCGATCTCATGTCCAGGTACGAGCGGATAGTTTACAGGGCCCCATTCGCCGTGAGCAGTATGGATGTCAGAGTGGCAAATGCCGGCATATTTAATCTCGATCAGGACATCGTGCAAATCCAGATCGCGTCGTTTAATCTCAGCCGCCCGGAATGATTGGTCCGGACCGTCAACAGCTCGTGCTTTAGCAGTTATCATCATAAAACCTCCTAAGATTGTCATTCTTCCTTTCTCTTGCAAAACTATCTTAATCCCTCTAGTTAACTCTAGGTCAAATGTCTTTTGAAATTTTGACATCCCACAACCTGCGTGGTAAAATCCCAAAAGAAGTTAGAGTTAGCTCGAAGTCTATATTAGTACGAAAAGGGGAACATAAATGACATATTCAATTAGCGAAGTTGCTAAAGAATTGAATCTAACCGTATATACATTACGTTACTACGACAAGGAAGGACTCATGCCCTTTGTAGAACGTACCCCTGGCGGAGCTCGAAACTTCAAAGAATCAGACATCGATTTTTTGAAGATCATTCAATGTCTGAAATCTACCGGGATGCCGATCAAGGATATCAAAGATTTTATTGCATGGTGTTCCGAGGGTGACTCCACCTTGCAGGAGCGATATGACATGTTTACCGAACGAAAGGCTAGTGTAGAAGCGCAAATGGAAGAACTTAGAAAGACTATGGAAGTTATTGAACATAAACGTGCATATTACAGGACTGCTCTCGATGCTGGAACGGAAGAGATTCATAAAAGCAATCGAATGGGGAATTTCATTGCTAACTAAATACGTTATTTTCAACTCATAACAAAGAGCCTAAACATCTATAGACGTTTAGGCTCTTTTTGCTCAATCCACTTTAGCATGACGTTTTCCTGTTAATAACCCATATCTTTTAATATTTTGGATAATGTACGCAAACGCTCGCCAATCATTTCATCGTCATCACTCAGAGCTTGGCTGAACAGTTTAATATCTTCATTAATTCTCTCATTGTCCGTACAGATCTCCACGGACATTGCATCCCCTTGCAGGCCAACACGATCGATGACAGGCTGCTCTGGGTCATATAAATTCTCATATCTATAGGCCTCCCGAAAATGTTCCAAAGACCGACAAATCAGAATGGACAAATCCAGCACGCGATGGAGAGGCAGTTCCTCAGATTGTCTGGACCACTTTTCTCCGGTGTATCTCCATACTTTGGCTGAAATATCAACCTTTCCTCTATCGTTCCACTGGGCTAATCCCAGGGAAAGGCCTTTTGCGTCCGTGTTTCCGGCCATTCGGCCGTCAACCTTTTCATAATTATCCGATACGACAACAGGTTTATGTTTTAATGTTGTAGGTATTTTCAATTTCATTCCCTCATTCCGTTTACCTTTTTACTAATTTACTAAACGACGGTTTCATCTTATCTTGATTTTAACCGTTAGTCAAATCAGTTTCCTGATCCATGATTTAATTCTTTGGAGGTCTATTATAGCCCTTGTCTCCGTAAGGCTGTAACTTCTGAAGCCACGGCTTCAGGATTTGTTTTTGTTCCCAACGCATATCCGTCACCTTGTCGATGTCCTTCTGTTCCAGTACCTCGTAAGTGAATGCTTCTTCTCCGAATTCTCTCCATTCTTTTTGCAGCTGGGCATTTGCAAATCGTCCTTGATCTAGCTGCATCTGTAGAGTAAACCATTTGTTTTTCAAGTTGGGATAGCTGTCGATATAGATTTTTCCGTTTACTTTGTTTTTAATTTGGGCTACGCCCATATACGTCTTGATCTGTTTGTATTCCTCCAACAGCTCCCTGCGCTTATTCATATCCATGTCTCTCTCTCCTTATCGTTTCGATTCTCTTTCCGTCATAGTGATGGAGTTTCCTCGGCAACTTTATTTCTTCTTTCAATGACAATAGGTAGCAATAATAGCGCACCGATCATCACAAAAACACCACTCGCTATAAATACACTAAGCAGGGAAAACGTATCCTTGAGATATCCGGAGGTAAGCATTCCAATCACCATCATTCCCATAAAAATCGGCATGATCGTTCCGGACACCCGGCCAATAAATGCACCTTCCGTATTTCGTACAAGAAGCGTCTGAATCCCACCTTGGATACACGGGAAGAACAAACCGCTGATTACGAGGAAATTAATGGTTAACCAGATTTGTGTTGATGCGCCCATTCCAACCGTACAGATGGCATTAACAAGTAAGCCGACTAAGAGCAATAACTGTGGCTTTACTTTTTTAGCGATCGTGATAATTACAGCACCTCCTACCAACATGGCCGCCCCATTCGCCATCACCAGCCATTGTAAGAACTCTTTGTCCTGACCCAAATTTTCAATGACAAGAAAGAGCTGAAGCGGCTGTGTCAGTCCTGATGCCAAGCCGACTGCCGAGAAAGTTAATCCAAGTGTTCTCAAGGATTTATTCGCCCCGATATAACGCAGGCCATCCGTGAGCTCTTTAACGAAGCCGCCACTATTCCCTGATTTCTCCTCCTCTACATCTCGGGGAAGCGATAATAATACAAACGAAGAGCCCAGAAACATGACCGCTGTCAGGATGAGGGATACGCTAATGCCAAACTTAATGAAAATAAACGTGCCGATGACTGGCCCCAAAACCATAAAGACAGCAACAAGCGTTTGGGACATCGCCATAACGCCCTGCAATTGTTCGGCTGGTACATGCCGTTTGTACAGTTTCATCGCGGAAGGCTGAGAAAACTGTGACAAGCTGGCAGAAACGAAAGATCCAATCAGAAGTGCAATCCATCCACCATTCATGACCGCAAACAATACAACGGCAACGGACAAACCTGATAATAAATCGCTCCATACCATTGTTTTTTTCGGCCGCCATCGATCGGCAAAGGTACCGCCAATCAGGCCAAATATAAAGATCGGTGAAAATTCCGCTACCGAAATCAGTGAAATATCAACCGGATTATTATGCGTCAATTCGGAAACATAAAGAAGAACCGCATAATTCCGGATCCAAATTCCGAGCTGCAAGAGCACCCGGGAAAGGATAATTGTTCGAACATATGGATTGGCAAACATGTTAATACCCCATATCCTTTAAGATTTTTGCTAACTTGCGCAGCCGTTCACTATTCATTCCATCATAAAGCAACTGTTTCTTTCATTTTATTCCTCCTATTCCCCAACTATTTTATTTAGTAATTTACTAAATTACTAATTTACTAAATTACGGCTTCATTCTATACAGTATATCTTTCTTCGTCAACCGTTTTTTTGAATGCTTCCTTTTCACTTCTGTCTTTGAACAAAAAAGTGATCCATGGGAAAAAGGTGTTGCACAGCTTGTTTTCACAATAATATTTGTGCTAGAAATGTATCCGAAAAAACAAAAAAAGCCGCTAATTTAGCGGCTTTCCGTGCTCGAACATGTATGATTATGTCGTTTCAATTTGCTTACTCAATGAATAGTCACACTTGTAGACCAAAGAAGCAGACTTCAGGGGCAACTAATTGGGACTTGGAATCGAATAGTCTACTTTAGGAGCAGTGGCTCCCTCCGGCTTCAATTGAATGGACCGCTGGCAGATCGCTGTGATCACAAAAGCCATCAGAGCTAGTATCACAGCTACTGGTGGCACCCAATTCACACCACCTAAATTGACAGCAAGCCCGCCTATTCCGGAGCCGAGTGCTATCCCCACGTTTGCTGCCACGGGCAGCAATGTGGACGCAAATGGTCTGGAATTCGGCGCGATCGCTCCGGAGACGTCGAACAGATAGAGCTGGGACGCCGCGCTCATCGCTGATGACAGGCAACCGATAAGGAACAGGAACGCCAAGCCCAGCCACAGGTGAGACACGGTGAAGCTGAGTCCCAGAAAGATTGCAGCTTGAATGACGAAAAGCCATTTAAGCTTGGGTAAGAAATCTCCTTTGGCTATTTTGGCACCGATCCAGTTGCTCAGTATGCTGCAGGCACCGTAGATGAGGAGTACAGCGCTAATCCAACGTGCAGATACACCCATGGAGTTCCCCAGCAAAGGAGTAATATAAGTAAAAATTACAAAAATACAACTGTTTCCAAGAACCGGAATCAAGCAGGCCAGCAATATGCGCGGCTTCATAAATAGCGCCATTTGATCACTGAATGAACCAGCAATGGTCGTAGTTTGTCGCGGAAGAATCCGGAACATGAATATGAATGGCACGACCCCGATGCATGCTGTAACAACAAACGTCATGGACCAGTTCAGATGCTGTCCGATGAAGGTTCCGAGCGGGACGCCAAGTACATTAGCAATGGAAAAGCCACCGAGTATCCAGGCGATCGCTTCCCCTCTCCGTTCCCGGTTAACTGCATCGCTTGCAATCGAGATCGAAAGCGATATCGTAAGTCCGCATGCTACGGCTGAAACGATCCGAATAACCATCAAGGAATAGAACGTCGTTGAGAAAATGGTAAATACGTTCAAGGCAAGCACGACTGCAAACCCGATTAAAATGGAGTTTCTTCGGGGAATTTTGGCCAAGAAAGCAACGGCAAACGGTGTTCCGATCGCATAGGCAATGGCGAATCCGGATACGAGCGCGCCTGCGGCAGCCAGCGATACTTTCATATAGGTTTCGATTTCCTTCAATACGCCCACGATTACGTATTCGGTTGTTCCCAATACAAAGCTAACCAATGTAAGTGTTAAAATAAGTAAATTTTCTCTTTTTCTAGTCAATAATAAGCCCTCACAATTCTCTCTAATGTTGCAAGCGTTTCATTTTCTTAAATAGATTCCATTCTTAACAAATTTTGCTTTCACATCCCTTCAATTCGATATATAGTACATATTATTGAATAGTGAAATTGTACTGTCAGACATGCTAAGCGGCAATCAAGGTTGTTGTGATCTTCACCCAAAACATTATGTATGTTGTCATTTCACCACAGAATATTGAAGGGAAGACATTAATGAATACACGCCATGAGCCAGACCGACTGCATGAGGATCAAGATTGCATTATTATTTATGTAGGGAAGTTGGCAGATAATCCCCATTGGAGTTTTCCCACCCATAAGCATGACGATTTGCATGAGATTATTTATGTTAATGAGGGTCAGGGCTCGTTCACGATTGATGGGACAAAGCACTCGGCTCAAAAGGGAGATGTTCTTGTATACAATAAGGGAACTCTTCACGAGGAAAGATCGGACCCGGAATTCCCTTTATCCACCTTTTATTGCGGCTTTCGTTTCAAAGAGGGTACTCGTGTCAACAATGATTGGGTTGTTCCACCTGGTAGTGATCCAGTTGTTCGTGCCAATCGTTATTCCGAAGAGATCCGTTCGTTAATGCAGACCATGTTCAATGAATTTTCAATCCGGGAAGAAGGATACAACTCTATCTCTCATCATCTGTTGAATGCCGTTTTGCTGATTATCAATCGCATGTCTCACCATCAGCGCACAGCAAATGAGATCGTTCGAAGCAATACCCTCGCTGAAAGTATCAAAGATTATCTGGACACCAACTATCGTCAAAATATTAAGCTGAAAGACTTGGCTGACCAATTCCATATCGACTTCTATTACTTGATTCATATGTATAAAAATTGCTACGGTACCTCCCCTTATCATTACCTCATTCAGCGAAGAATGGGAGAAGCGACCCGATTGTTGGTTTCAACCAAGAAAAAAGTATGGGAAATCTCCAAGTTGGTTGGGTACGAGAACCCAAACTACTTTACGATTCTATTTACCAAAACAGTCGGTGAATCTCCGAGAAGTTTCCGCAAAAGAAACCAAAAAGACATGTTCGGTGACCCTTCCAACTAAAAAACAGGTAGCCTGAGGGCTACCTGTTTTGTCATACGTCAATAAGAGTATGTCCATGTGTACCGGCAAGTCCTAATATTTTCCACTCATGTTTTATCATTGAAGTGCTTCATTAGGGGCTTCATCCGAGTCTGGTTCAACATGAACATGGACAGTGTATACCTCATGTTCCCTTAACAATTCGTCTTCTACATTTGTTGAAATATCATGAGCTTTCTGAAGATCCAAATCCGATCGTACCAGAATTACCACATCGACAACGGCATTATTACCGTAATTCCGGGCTCTTAAGTCTTTAACCGCCTCTACGCCATCTACACTGGCAATTGTACTCCTGTATTCCTTGATTAGCTCTTCGTCAAATCCATCTGTAAGATGGTGTGTTGCTTCACGAAAAATGTCCCAAGCGGTTTTACATATTAGAAAGCCCACTGCTACAGCTGTTAATGGGTCGAGCCATGGTAGGCCGAATTGTGAACCAATAATCCCTATAACGGTCCCTATACTAACCCAGGCATCAGAGATATTGTCTTTTGCAGCTGCCATAACCGCCTGGCTCTTGATCTTCAAAGCAAGTCTTTTGTTATATCTGTAAACGAGATACATCACAGCGGCACATAAAATGCCTGTCCAGGCTGCCATGATGTCCGGAGATTCGCTTTTCCCCTGGAAGACGGATGTAATCGCTCCGTAAAGCACTTGTAGCCCAACTACCATCATTATGAAAGACGCAACCAGTGAGGCAACAGTCTCTGCTTTCCAATGTCCGTATGTATGATCTTTATCAGCAGGTCGTTGAGCAAGTCTCAGACCGATAAGAACCGCGATCGAAGCTATAATATCGGTAGCATTGTTCAACCCATCGGCTTTTAAAGCTTCAGAATTAGACATATAACCGATAATCATTTTGATTGCAGTCAAACAAATATAAGCAATAATACTGATGATTGCTCCCTTTTCACCCAATTTTAAGTTGTCATACTTTATTTGCTCCACTAAACGTAATCCCCCTGATCCCAACTGTTTTCTAGCACTTTTACGATGGTATCATCACGATGTTGTGTGGGTCTAGAGAAACGTTTTGAACCAAGTAAAACAATGTCTGTACAACGAAAGAGTTTGACCTCGGCCAAAAAAAGTTGCGATAAGTAAACTTTTAGATATTGTGAATCGCCCCCTTTATCCACTCACAATGCTCCTCTTCACTGTGCTCTGCCCCACCTTTTTCGTCATATGGCTTGACTCTGGTATCGTACCAGGGTTTATCGTGATGTATAACAAATATGGCTTTACGAATCAGGAGTGGATTTAAGATGATGTCGCAAAAACAGTTTGACCAAGTGTTTAAAATTATGAAGCAATCGTTTCCCGAAGCCGAATATCGGGAATATTCAGAACAGAAGAAGCTGTTGTCCCATTCATGCTATCGCCTTCTTACAGAGGAAAATAAGCAGAATGAAGTGATTGGCTTTCTCGCAGGCTGGGAGTTCGAGTCGTTCAGATATGTTGAGCATTTGGCCGTTTCCCCGAACATTCGTGGAGGCGGCATAGGCAAGCGGTTAATGGAGCGTTTCATGAACCAGTCCCCCAAGCCGGTTATATTGGAAGTTGAATTACCAGAAGATGAGTTAAAGCGGAGAAGGATCGGATTTTATCAGCGCCTGGGATTCTGCCTGGGGGACCATTCATATGTTCAGCCGCCCCTTCGTGCTGTCAGGCAGCAAACCTTACCTTTACAGATCATGAGTTATCCGGAAAAGTTGACCCCGACACAATTTGAAATGGTGAGAAAATTGCTGTATAAGGAAGTGTATGGCGCGACTTCAGCATACGTGCACGCATATAATAGCTAAGTACAAATGAGGAAGAAAAACGATGAAAAACGATTATAAAATCAATGAAATTTCGAAGCTTTACGGAATAGGTGTTGACGCACTGCGTTATTACGAAAAATTAGGGTTGCTGGTGCCTCGGCGAGACGGTAACGGGTATCGTCTGTATAGCCTTCAGGATATGTATAAGCTGAACATCATCCGGGACCTGCGCCAGTTGGATTTTACCATGCAACAGATCAAAGCGTATTTAGATCAGCAAAGTGTCGAAAATACGCTTGAATTGTTATTGACTGAACAGGAACTGATTAAGAAACAAATAGCCAAGCTCGAAACTACGCAACGTATTATTCAAGGCAGAATCAAGGTATTAACTGATGCCAGCAAAATTCAGACAGGAGTTTTCTCTATCAAAACGTATCCTGACCGGCCGTGTCTGCAGCTCAATACACGCATAACTCGGGATGAGGAGATGGACTATGCCATTAAGAAGCTGCATCAAAAACATAAAAGTCACATTCCGGACTTTGGAAACCAATTATATGGTGCATCCGTGTCTCTTGAGGAACTAAAACATGGCGTGAGGGATGTTTTTAACTCCGTCTTCTTTATCTTTAATCCTGACGAAGCCAGAACGATCGATTACGATTACATGCTGCCAGCTGGTGAGTATCTTTCCCTTTTTTATCGGGGGAACTACCGTCAAAGTCATGAAAAAATGCTTGAGGTCGTTGCTTATGCGAATGAAAAAGGGCTCTGTGTAATGGGGGATCCTTTTGAAATCTATGAAATTGATAATCGTGATACGATCATTACCGAGCAATTTCTGACCGAAATACAGTTGCGGATTGCCAAAGAATGATGAACTCCTAAAGGTAGAAGTTATTGGATACGACTTGATACCATAACTTCTACCCTTATAACAAAAAAAGTCGCTAAATTAGCGACTTTTTGTATGTTAAATCCTTTTCTCTGCGACAGTAACTCCAACTCATTGTAGTGATTAGTGAATATCTTTCTTTTTGAAATTGCCGCCCTTCACTTCGGCTACGTCGTACACTACAATGAAAGCATTGGGATCAATTTCGTGAATGATATCCTTGATTTTGCTTTCTTCCATACGGTTGATTACACAGGTAATCTCTTTGAATTGTTCATTGGAATAACCACCGTAAGCATCGGTATAGGTTGCTCCACGACCTAATCGGTCACGAATGGTTTCGACCATGATCTCCGGTTGATTGGTGATAATTTTAAAGGTTTTGGAGCCGCTCAAACCTTCTTCAACGATATGTATCACTTTGGAAGCGATGTAATAAGCAAGTGCGGACAGGATCGCCCCTTGTAGACCAAATACAGTTGATACGACAATAAAGACAAACATGTTCAAGAATAAGATTAGATCACTTGTTCCAAAAGGTAATTTGCGTGAAAGCAGGACAGCCAACATATCGATTCCATCCAATGCCCCACCATTACGCAGCGCTAAACCCATACCAAAACCGATGATAATCCCGCCCACAACGGTAATTAACAGTGTATCCCCTTGAATAATCGTGGGTACATGGTGCATAAGGCTTGTACCAACAGCTAGCGAGGCAATACCGATAATGGAGTAAATAGCAAAGCTCTTACCTATTTGTTTGTAACCTAACCATACAAATGGAATGTTGATGATACCAATCAGCATCCCTAGTGGTAAACCAAACAGTTGTGAACCAACGATACTAAGACCTGTCACACCACCGTCTGATACATTGTTTGGAATTAATACGGCTTCCAGACCATATGAGGTGATAAAAGCCCCGATCATAATCAATAATACTTTGGAGATGATTTTCAGTTTGTTCGATTTTTGCACGTTCCTTTGATTCATTCCTTTTCCCCCTTGGACAATTAACCGATAAAAAATAGTCTATAATAAATATCACTATTTTGGCAAATTAATAATCTTTATTAGCAGGACTGCTTCTGTTGATAGTATCAATTACTCCACAGCTCCAGTGGCGCCGATTCGAAGATCAACTTCTACATCAAAATCAGCTTGGGATAGTTCTTCCCCCCAGTTGGACTGCGCTTCCTTATATAAGGGGTATTGATATGCCCTGGCATAAAATCCAAACCCGAAAGGATCGATTTCATAGTCCTGGCACTTTTTGATGAGCGACTCTATGCTTTTTTTCATTTCCTCACTTAATTTCTTTTCCATTTCCTCGGAATTTTCCAAAAGTTCAAATTCAAGAAACTTTTCAGTTATACTAATGATCGACTTTACTTTAATTTTGTATTGAAATCTGCCATTTTTATGAGAGGATTTAGTTTTTACGGAAATGTCACCTAAAGAAAAACTCACTTTGTCGATGTTAAATGGCATTGATTGTTGTAGATCATCAGCCTGAAAAGTGAGACTGACCCCTGGCTCAGCTTGATTTTTCAAAATATGAAGAAGTGACGTTTCCTGATAAGACAGAGAAGTTCTGTATTGCCCTTTTTGGGATAAAAGAGTCGTTCCTTTTAGCATGATCTTGTTATTTTCGATCTTGATCTCCGAGATGGAAGGCGTCATCGCTCGGTCATTCAATTGTCTATGCAGCTCCTGAGCGGTTGTTTTCACAGTAGCTGAACTACTACTGCCTGAATCAACAATCGCTTTTACAAATAAAGGTAACGGCGGTTGGTCTTTTGCTTGAAACTGAAAAATATCCGCAATAGAACCATCAAAAGCAACGATGCGATCGGTAATCGTATTGCGAGGATCGCGGAATATGACATCAAGCACTTTAAACCAATCCTTATATTGAAGCAATTGTTTTCCTACAATAATGACTTGAAAATTCCGTCCGGCAAGTGAACCCGGAAATTGGGCATCCTGCTGATTCCTCGACTGTCTTAAACCTTCTGCTATTCCTCCCCCTTCACGGCTTTTCTTTTGAATGTCTTTACTGAATACAGGTGCAGATATATAATAATGGAGCTTTTTATCTATGACATCCAAACCAAGTGCCAATGGGACCGTTGCATCTTCTAAATTGGTCTTGTCGTTTGAGCAACCTGCGAGCGCAGCCATTAAAATAAAAAAAACACTCGAGATCATGAATTTTACGCCCAATCTCATAAGTCTCGCCCCCGTCCCATCTTTTTGCGAATTGCTACATACAAAAGAATGCCCGCAGGCAGAGCAAACTCCATCATAAATCCAATGTAATTAAGTGCGTAGTTTATTTGGGCTGATTCGATAAAGTTAGGCCGATAGAGGAAAAAGCTAATTTCAATGACAACACACCACACTGCAAGGTGGTATCTTTCCTGACCCTTTCCCATCAGCGATGCAGAGCACTTCGACACAAGATACATGGAGGGAATCCATATGCATGAGAACACAAACAGATAAAATGCAATAAATAGCACTTCCACCCGCTCAATAAACTGGAATTCAATGGACTTCATAATGCTAATCACCGGGTCGTTATACTCCCCGATCTCATCTGGGCTAAAATACACGTAACAAATCAGGGTGATTCCCAAGTAAACTATGCAAGTAAGCGTGTTTGATATCATCATGGCAGGCAATGCCTTTTCTTTGTTAACTAGATGGGGATAGAGAAACAAAACTAAACCGATGCCAAGCATCGGATAGATCATAAATTTTATGGATGAAAGAACCGGAAACCATCCCTCTTTAAAGATGGGCAGTAAATAGAGCCAATGGGCATGACTCAGCGTAGATACATAAATGAACGGAATCCAAACGGAGAGCATCGTGACAATTTCGCTATACCGCCCAATCGCCTGGAAACCATGTTGCGCAATCTGAAATGTGGGTATGAGCAGCAGCAGGACAAGAATATAGATATATGTGCTTGGCAACAACCATAATTTAATGACAAGTGAAGCAATCATATAACCGTCATATGCCAGAAGCAGATAATAGGTCATAAATATAAAAGCAGCCACTTTTGCTGCCCACACGCCGATATAACGCTGAATCAATTCAAGTATTGAGCTGTTTGGATTATATCTCATCACCTTGACGATCGCTATGGAGGCCAACGTCGCCAGACCCCAGCCCAAGAAAATCACTAGCCAACCATCCGTCCCCGCATGTCTTGCGAGCTCTCTTGGAAGAGACAAAAAAGCAACGCTGATTTGGAAAGTAGAAATAATAAGAATGAATTGAAGCATAGTTACCGGACGAGAAGTCTTCATTTGCTAATTTTTCTCCTTCCATCCTCTACTTTTCCCTTGCCGTCTTGACTGACGTGATTGCGTGCTTACGGGACGGTTGTTCATCATCCACAACGGGACCCGTAATAATGTATCCTTCCAATCCGCAGCTCTAAATGGAGCTATAGGTGTGCTATAGGAGGTATTGAGCGAGTTTAACGTTATTAATCGACCGATGATGGTCATCATGCCCACGACTAGTCCGATGAACCCAAACCAGTTAGCGAGTACCATAATCATGAAACGCATGATGCGTACAGCTGCCATCATGTCTTGATTGGGAATAATAAAAGATGAGATAGCTGTAAAAGCGACGACGATAACCATCACATTGCTGATCAGCCCAGCCTGAACAACCGCCTGCCCAATGACAATACCTCCCACAATCCCTACGGTCTGCCCTACCGGAGCTGGAAGCCGAACCCCCGCTTCCCTTAGCATCTCAAGCGTGATTTCCATAATGATTGCTTCAACGAATGGAGGGAATGGGACTTGGCCCCTTGATTCACCAAGCGTCAATAACAACTTCATCGGTATAATCTCAAAATGAAATGAAATGACTGATATAAAAAATCCAGGCAAAAAAATCGCGATGAAAAAGGCAAAGATACGTAAAATCCTAAGAAATGACGAAATGGACCATCTGGAACTGTAATCATCAACCGTCTGAAAAAAGGACATGAAGGTAACAGGTGCTACCAACACACTGGGCGAACCGTCGACCACAACGACACATCGTCCTTGCAGTATTTGAGAAGCGGCCGTATCCGGTCTTTCTGTCGTAATGATTTGGGGTAGTAAAGCAAGGGGTTGGTCTTCAATAAATTCTGCTAATTCTCCAGTGTTAATAATGGCATCCACATCTATGGATTGAATCCGTTCTTCGAGTACTTTAATCATCTCCGGTTTCGCCACATCTTCCAAATAAAGCAAGGATACTTCCGTTTGACCTCGCTTCCCAACGATATACCGTTTGAGCTTTAACTCTTTGTCCGCGATATAACGGCGGATCATGGCTATATTTTGAGAACCGGTTTCAATAAATCCTTGATGGGCTCCTTTCAGTGATGGCTCCTGCTGAGGATCCTCAATCGCTCGCTGCGGAAACCCTTTTGTATCTAGTGCATAGGCAATACTTCTTCCTTCGATAAACAGTACGCTATAGCCAAGGATAATGGAAAGTTTGAGATCATCCCACTTGGAATATGGCTTCATATATCCAACCGTTGTTATGAAGTCTTCGGAGGGGTTGCCGGTTTCGAGCTGAAGCGGAGCAAGAACATCATGATTAAGCGACGTTTTGTCAGTCAATTCTTCCATATAGATGATGGTAGCTTGTTCTCCAGTTTGTTTTATATAAAGCTTTCGAATGATCAGATCAGGAGTATCTGTGAAAATTTCTTCAATTCTAAGGATGGATTCGTCTAAACTTTCGGTGATACTTTCATCTTTCCTGTCCATGGCAGATTGTTCATCCACTACCCTAGCCTCCCTTCTTCCAGCAACTTTTCCTTATTATGACGATTATTGGAGACGATATGCATATCACTAAAATCTACTTCAAAGTTAGTCCACAAAACAAACTTATTTTATGTAAAGAAAAATGCAACCGTTGGCCCTTTCAGTCAGGAATAATATACAGCAAGTCAAATATAAAAAAGACGCTTCCTGTACCAAATTGGATTGGTACAGGAAGCGTCTTATATTGGATCATTTCCTAACAGAAACGGATTTATTATAAAATAGACCACTCTGTCTGAAAACGCAGTATAAAGTAAGAAATAATGAAGTTAAGCCAATCTCATTTTGAAGTCCTGATAGCCGAACTCGCGAACCACTTCGCAATCGCCATCTTTTCTTTTCACTGCTATTGCTGGCAGCGGCATGCCGTTAAATGTATTGGTTTTGACCATGGAGTAGATCGCCATGTCCTCAAATACCAATCTGTCACCCGTTTTGAGCGGTTGGTCAAACGAATAATCGCCGATCACATCACCCGACAGGCAAGTTTGTCCGCCCAGACGATACAGGTGAGGTTTTTCTCCCGCTTCTCCCGAACCGATAAGCGGCGGGCGATACGGCATTTCCAGCACGTCCGGCATGTGGCATGTTGCCGAGGTATCCAGAATGGCAATGTCCATACCGTTTTTGTGGAAATCGAGCACAGAAGTCACCAGGAAGCCCGCGTTCAGCGCAACCGCTTCGCCCGGCTCCAGATATACTTCCAGGCCATATTTTTCCTGCATGCGTTTAATGCAGGCTTCCAGTCTTGGAATGTCGTAATCCTCGCGTGTGATGTGGTGTCCACCGCCGAAGTTGATCCATTCCATTTGTGGCAGCCATTGTCCAAACTTCTCTTCTACCGCATTCAGCGTCGTTTCCAGATCATCTGAATTTTGCTGGCACAAGGTATGGAAATGCAGTCCGGAGACTCCTTCCAACAGCTCAGCACGGAAATCTTCTTGCTTTGCACCGAACCTTGAACCAGGAGAACATGGATCGTAAATCTCATGCCCCTCCTGAGTCGAGCATTCAGGGTTAATACGCAGGCCTACTTTTCGACCAGCCTGAAGCGCTTTGCCCTTGAATTTCTCAAGTTGGGAGAATGAATTGAAGATAATATGATCAGTAATCGAAAGGATTTCATCGATCTCATCTTCGCGATAGGCCGGGGCAAAAACATGGTTCTCTTTGCCCATCTCCTCATGACCCAGGCGGGCTTCATACAGCCCGCTTGCCGTTGCACCGCTCAGATATTCTCCAATGAGCGGATACATCGTGGTCATGGAAAATGCTTTCTGAGCCAGCACGATTTTGGCTCCTGTACGTTGCATGACACCGTTCAGGATTTTGAGATTTCTTTCGATAAGTCCTTCGTCAACAACAAAACATGGCGTCGGTAATTGCTCAAACCGCATCTTAACGAACTAGCTCCGATTCTTTGACTTCTTCTGGCAATTCGTCAACGAGTACTGGATTGAAATCTTCAACCCATGGGAGACCCCATTTATTCAACTCTTCCATGAATGGATCTGGGTTGAACTCTTCAACGTTGTATACGCCTGGTTTGTTCCATTTGCCTGTCATCACCATTGCTGCACCAATCATAGCTGGAACACCTGTTGTGTAAGAGATGGCTTGGGAACCAACTTCTTTGTAGCATTCTTGGTGATCACAAATGTTGTAAACGTAGTACGTTTTGTCTTTGCCGTCTTTTTTACCTTTGAAAATGCAGCCGATGTTCGTTTTGCCCACAGTACGTGGTCCAAGGGACGCCGGATCTGGCAGTACCGCCTTCAGGAATTGCAGCGGAATAATTTGTTTGCCTTCGTATTCGATAGGTTCGATCGAAGTCATGCCCACATTTTCAAGAGCTTTCAAGTGCGTAAGGTAACTTTGACCAAATGTCATGAAGAAACGAATGCGTTTCAGACCAGGCATGTTTTTAGCCAGGGACTCCAGCTCTTCATGATAAAGCAGGTACATGTCTTTCTCGCCAACTTCTTTGAAGTCATAGACACGTTTAATTTCCATTGGTTTCGTTTCGATCCATTCACCTTTTTCCCAGTATCTTCCGTTAGCCGAAACTTCGCGGATGTTGATTTCAGGGTTGAAGTTGGTTGCGAACGGATAGCCGTGATCCCCACCGTTGCAGTCCAAAATGTCAATATATTCGATCTCATCAAAGTAATGCTTCAGAGCATAAGCAGAGAATACACCAGTAACACCTGGGTCAAATCCACTGCCAAGCAGCGCTGTTATTCCCGCTTTTTCAAAGCGCTCTTTGTAATCCCATTGCCATTTGTATTCGAATTTTGCCGTATCTTCCGGCTCATAGTTCGCTGTATCCATGTAGTTCGTTTTCGTTGCAAGGCAAGCATCCATGATTGTCAGGTCTTGGTAAGGCAATGCCAGGTTCATGACGATATCCGGTTTAACTTCGTTGATCAGAGCGATCAGTTCGTCAACGTTGTCAGCATCCACTTGAGCTGTTGTAATTTTTGTTTTACCGCCGTCCAACTTCGCTTTAAGATCGTCACATTTGGATTTCGTACGACTTGCGATGCAGATTTCCTCAAATACTTCGCTGTTTTGAACACATTTATGAACTGCTACTGAAGCTACGCCGCCGGCGCCGATGATTAGTGCTTTTCCCATTTTCCATTCTCCTAACCCAATATGAATTTTTTTAAATTAACTTCATTATTTTTCTCATTTTTCAACTTTTCGCCCGTTCTGAACCAACAAAAAAAGCAAGGTGAAAAATGCCCCAAA
>NZ_JAAIFP010000026.1:0-53081 GCF_010747435.1 Paenibacillus sp. ALJ109b | reverse complement strand
AATCCGGGGATAAGCATATGCTTCCGATGTAGCTTTCTTTCAGAAAGCTTTTAGGCGAACGCTTCGCTTCTTCAGGCTATTTCTGCCTTCTACGTCAAGAAAACTTTTGTTAAACTGTTAGTGAATTAGGGGAAAAGAAAAACCGCCGGGTGATGGAAGTATCCATTACCCGGCGGTTTGTTTTAACTTAAATTTATTCTGATTTCCAAATTACATTTTCACCATAGTTTTTACCCCAGTTATACATCGCATGCAGCACGGGCATCAGACTCTGTCCGTGATCCGTCAACGTATATTCCACACGAGGAGGTACTTCTGCATACACCTTGCGCTCAATTAGCTTGTCTTCCTCCAGTTCTCGCAACTGGTTGGTCAGCATCTTTTGGGTAATATGAGGAATCAATCGCTTCAATTCACTGAAACGTTTGGTGCCTTCAAGACCCAGATGCCATAAAATAATCAGTTTCCATTTGCCGCCAATAACAGCAAGGGTCAATTCTTTCTCACAGTTGATCTCTTTCAAGTTGATGCGTTCCTTGACTTCGGCTGCCATGGCTCCGAGCCCCCTTTTCTTCCACTTAATCTTATATCGCTAAAATGCATTTCGCATATCACAAGAACACTCCGCAACAGGAGAACTTGCCGCTCCCTTGTATCATATAACGGATTCATTGGTTCGATACAGCTTGTATACATTCTACTACAGCACGACCCTGATGTTAAGTAAACTCCGAATTAGACTACAGACAACGATAGCAGAAAAGACCGGAACTCCCACTTGTTTAAGGGAATTCCGGTCTTCCATCTATAAGTTGAACTAATGAATATTTACACTAGCGACTCCGATGACAGAACAATCTTCCGAACGCTGTTATGCCCAGATTTTTTCATCCTCTTTTTATCAAAGTGAAAATCTGGTCATAAAGGCGAAGCGTATGCTTCCGATGTAGCTTTCTTTCAGAAAGCTTTTAGCTCCGCTTCTCCAGCTTATTTCTGCCCTCTACGTTGTTGTGTAAATGTTTAGTTCAACTTATATATTCTACTTCATCAAGTTTATGACATATGGTCTATTCCAGGTTGGCATGACGCCCAAACATGTCTGCTCCAGTCATACTCTTCATTTCCATCATGGTGAGCACCAGTGCATCCATGCTCAGCAGCAGACCCTGTTCAAACAGGGAGCCCATCGGCTGAATGGTCACTTCGGCTCCGGCGTTTGCCGTATCCTCTTTGGCAGAGGCTGGAAGACGAACCATGGTATCTGACAGCTGTCCAATGGTGGATTCTGGTTTAATTGTGATCAGCCCCACAGGAGCACCTGCTTTATTGGCCTTCTGAGCCATTGCTGCCAGACTGCCTGTCTCCCCTGAGCCTGAGCATAACAAGAGGAAGTCTTTCGGAGAGATTCCTGGTGTAACGGTCTCCCCAACTACATATACCCGAAGACCCATCTGCATCAATCTCATGGCAAAAGCCTTTCCCATCAGACCGGATCGGCCTGCGCCTGCCACAAAAACCTGTTCGGCAGCCAGAATGTGTTCCGCCATGGCCTGCATCTCCGAGTCGTCGATCTGGCTTAGCGTACGTTCCAGTTCCTTCAAGATGTCCACTGCGTATTGCCTTGTTCTCATCTGTCTTACCCTTGTTGAACCAGACGCTGCATCTCAGCTGCTACTTTGGCTTTATCTGCTTGGCCCGTAATACCGCCACCTACAATCACCAGATCCGGTTGTGCTTTGATCACTTCAGGCAATGTTTCCAGCTTGATGCCACCAGCTACAGCTGTTTTTGCATTTTTTACGGCTTGTTTGATCGTTTGCAGATCTTCGAACGGGCTTTGTCCTTCAGCTTGCAGGTCATAACCTGTGTGTACACAGATGTAATCTACGCCAAGCGAATCAACTTCACGAGCACGCTGTTCAAGGTTAGGCACGTTGATCATGTCCACAAGAACTTGTTTGTTTTGTTTCTTCGCTTCTGCTACTGCACCTTTGATCGTACTATCATTGGTTGCCCCAAGCACAGTGATCAGATCCGCACCAGCTTCAGCTGCTTTCATGATTTCATAACCACCAGCGTCCATAATTTTAAGGTCTGCAAGAACTTGCAGATTAGGGAATGCTTCTTTCATCGCTTTTACCGCGTGCAAACCTTCATTAATAACGATTGGCGTACCAATCTCAACGATATCAATATATTGTTCAACTTCTTTAACAAGTGCAATACCTTCAGGGATGTTTACCAAGTCGAGTGCCAATTGCAATTTCACGATTCATTTCTCCTTTGTTGTTCGAGTATGAGTATATCCTGTAAAGGATGTTAAAATATTTAGCCTGCACCGTACAGCCAGTTCAGATGCATGCAATGTTTGTCATGGCTACTCATTCATTGTAGAGCCTGACTATCCGATCAGGAAGTACGCACTTTCAAGTCAGGTAGTTACCTGCACGATACTATTGAATAAATCATGTTGTTATATGAACCGAAATCTTGAAAATAAGTTATCGTCCACAATCCACATATGAGATCATCCGCGAATTCCTGTGCTCTTCTCATCAAAAAAGACCCCGCCACAAGGACAGGGTCTTTCCAAAGATTCAGGTTAACAAGAATATACATATGGATCCTGAAAACTTATTTAAACCTCTCGGTTAATCATTCAAATCCTGGGTTTACAGGTAAACAGGTTTCACGCATACCGGCTTGGATACACCTGTGCTGTGACCTGTGTATTTCAGACGCCCGCTCTCCTGATCCACTGTAAAGGAAACGATATTGTTGGTATCGCGGTTAGCTGCAATCAGCAGTTTGCCATTCGGAGTCAAAGCAAAGTGACGTGGGTGTTCACCCTCTGCAGATACATGCTCAACCAGTTTCAAATGTCCTGTCTCAGCGTCTACTGCAAATACCACGATGCTATCATGCCCACGGTTCGAACCGTATACGAAACGACCATCGTTTGATACGGCGATTTCAGCTGTTGTGTTCTCACTGCCGTCATAGCCGTCAGGCAATGTGGACACGGTGGACACCTCTGTCAAAGTACCCGCTGCTGCATCATAACGGAAAGTCGTAATGGAAGAATCTACTTCGTTAATAACATAGGCGAATTGACCGTTCGGATGGAATGCAAGGTGACGAGGTCCTGCACCCGGATGTGTTTTGGTTTCACTGTGCAGTACGAGTTCATTCTTGTCTGCATCAATGGAGTAGATTGCGATTTTGTCCGCACCCAGATCTTGTACCATCATGTATTTGCCATCCGGGCTGAAGAATGCAGAATGGACGTGTGGCTTGTCCTGACGCTCAGGATGCGCACCTTTGCCTTCATGTTTCTTCTCATCCAGAAGCGCTCCGACTTCACCGTTATCCGTCAAGGCTTGCAGTCCTACCAGACCCCCATGGTAGCTGGAAAGGATCAAGTAACGTCCGGAAGGATCACGTTGGATATGACATGGGGGAGCCGAAATGGAATCATGACGATTCACCAATGATAATTTTCCTGTAGAAGGATCAATGCTCAGAGCTACAGCTTCAGACATTTTATTGCCTTCGGCAGACGCCGTCTCACCGATCGCATACAGTTTGTTACCTTCAGCATCCACGTTTACAAACGTTGGATTTTTCACGCCGGAGATGCCATCAAGCTTGGAGAGGTTACCTGTATCCTCATTCAATTCATATGCGTAAATGCCCTCATTTTCCGCTTCGGCATAAGAGCCGACCAATACGAGCAAGCGTTTTGATTCACTCATTACAGTTTCCTCCTCTATGTGTATGTAATCTGGTTGCACCTCTTCTATAATAAATCTGCCATATCAAAATAGCAATCCACCGCCCCTGCGCATCCCATCAAAGAAGCGGCATCCACATCTCTCATGACGTAAGGCAATACCAATATCCATTCCGACAAAGGTCAACTTCTGCTATGATAAAATAGGTTTTTCATCCAGAAAGGACTGAATTCGGTTGTTTAATTCATTTCTGCTCACGTTATATCATGTATTTCTGCCCATATCACTTCCCGTGATCGGAGGCATATTGTTAAAACGGTTCAAAAATTGGGATACTCGGCCGCTGTCGACCTTTTCCCTCTATATTTTGAGCCCTGCGCTTATCTTTGATACACTGCTGCATGCTGATATTACATGGACAGACGTAACCGGCGCATTCTGGTTCTCCATCATCAATCTGATCGCCCTGTGGGCACTGGCTGAACTGCTGAGCCGAGTATTCCATCTTGGGGCAAGCGAAAAAGCGGGACTTACCCTTGTCTCCACGTTTACTAACTGCGTGAATTATGGGCTCCCGCTTGTGTTGCTTGCCTTTGGACAGCTTGGATTGGATAAGGCTTCGGTATATGTCATCGGACAGATGATCATTGTAAACACAGTAGGTATCTTTTTTGCCGCCAGATCCGAATTCACGGTCAAAAATGCGATTCTGTCCGTCTTCCGTATGCCTTCCATCTATGCTGCTGCGATAGCCATCATCCTGCGTGCATCCAATCTGAGCTTACCAGTGGCACTGGATGGAGGCATCACCATGCTCGCAGCCGGTTACTCTCCTGTCGTACTGGCCATTCTCGGTGCACAGATGCTCAGACCACGTGGTTCGGTCGAACCTTGGAAACCTAACGTTCGCAAAGCGTTCTGGACTGGACTTGTAGTAAGACTTGCCGCAGCACCAGTACTTTCGTATCTGATCCTAACCGCACTTCAGATAGAAGGAACGTTATTCAGTGTGCTGCTGATCTTGGCGTCCATGCCAACCGCAGTGAACGCAGTCATTTTGGCCGAGCAATTCAATGCATCTCCGCAGTTTGTGTCCCGCTGTATTCTATGGACAACCGCTGCCTCCATGGTCATTCTTCCGATTATGATTGTGATGTCTTCCTGATCAACACGGAAGCCGAAGTTGGAGACATCGCTGCCTGTTTGCGTTTCTCCAACCGGCGTTCAAAGCGGCGGTTGAGTGCTCTGACATAGAAGAACTTGACGACAAAGTAAGAAATCACACCCAGTATGACTCCAAAGACGGACATGCCTGCCAGAATATCCAAACCACCCAGCAATAGTTCACTTAGCGCGGACCAGTTGCCACGAAACAGCTCCATAAAGGCACTTTCATGAACAAGCCCCTGCCCCATGCTGTGCGACGGCAATATCCAGGAACCAATTTGCTTGGCAAGCGGCATTAATATGATGGGCAGGAACGTTAGCTTACCCACCACGTTGCCGACAATAGCCGCTGGCAGCGAACCACCGGACAAACGTACAATCGGATAGAACACGAGATATACCAGTGATGCTGTGGAAATAACAATCAGTTCTAGACCAAAACCCAAAGCAAATCCGGTAGATACTTTATGTGCCCCGCCGGGAGCACGTAACAATTTGAGAAAATTAAGCTTTAAAGCACGTGTTAAACGCGCAAAACGTGAGTTTTTGCTTTTCTGTAGGTTCATACCGAACTTCCCCTTATCTTACACAAATGACGGCTTAAGCCGCCTATTCTTCAGTATATCACACCGCGTTAACGCCTGCTGTTATAATCACTGGCTGTGTCTCGATGGCGACGTTACCTGCTACCGCTCTGGAGATCATGCAGGACTCTTCTGCTTTATGTGCCAGGCGCTCTGCCTTCGTTACATCAGCATCAGATGCATCGGCTTTGAGCACAATGCGAGGTCTGTGTATGATCCGTTCATACGTAAATATATTATTTGTAACATCCACCGTCGCTTCGGACTCCAGCGTCAGCTCATCCGGTGTAATATCCGATCGCTCCAGCATTGCTGCCAGCGTAATCAAATAACAGGTAGACGCTGCACCCAGCAGCATTTCATCCGGATTGGTACCGGTGCCCGGGCCACCCATCTCCTGTGGAATCGAAATAACTGTTTTTAACCCACCTGCATCAATATGCCCTTCACTGTTGCGTCCACCATTCCAAGTAGCTTTCAGATGAAAAGGATGTTTCATTATATTCATTCCTTTCTAATTAGACACGGACACATGCTATAGATTGTTCATTCAGTGCACTAACCTGTTCTTCAGCAAAGCCTAGATCAGTGATTACTTTTGCCACACTGCTGAGTTCCGCCACTCTTGTAAAAGCCTGCACGCCAAACTTGCTCGAATCCGCCAGCAATATAACTTCATCAGCTATGCTGATCATCTTCTGCTTCACCAGCGCCTGCAATTCATTCGACTCACTGATGCCCTTGGTCAAATGTACTCCTTTGCAGGATAAGAAAACTTTATCCACATGATAAGCATCAAGCGACCGTTCAGCTAGCGGCCCTACAAACGATAGGGACTTCGAAGCAAGCTGCCCGCCTGTCGCGATTACACGGATCTGTTCCTTGTTACTCAGCTCCGCTGCGACCTTAATGGAGTTGGTCAACACGGTGAGTGGTATGTTTGGCAGTCCTGCCGCCATATACCACGCCGTTGTACTGGCATCCAGCGCTATCCGGTCACCAGGCTCTACCATTTTCACGGCTTCGTCCGCAATTCTGCGTTTCTCCTCTGCATGAGTTACAGCCCGCTCCGGATAAGGGATTTCCGACTGTCCCTCTTCTTTATATTTTACGCTGACAGCTCCGCCATGGGAACGTCTGAGCCTTCCCGCCTGCTCCAGCTTGTCCAGATCACGACGGATCGTCTCTTCCGTCACACCGCAGCGCTCACTAAGCTCGGTTACGCGCATACTTCCCTGCGCATCTACCCATTCCACAATTTTCTCATAACGTTCAGCCACGAGCATCTTCATTCACTCCAAACCGTTGATTATCCAAGATGAATCCTGTTCATCCCATCATACCACAGTGACCCCGGAAGGAGAATTTCATCAAGGGCGCAGTGGGTGCAAAAAAGAGGGAGCTTACGCTCCCTCCATTTTCGAATGAAATTGTGTCTTATTTTTCGTCAGCCATAGGGAACCAGCCCGGGGTGTGAATAATTGCATTCCACAGACCGTCAGGGATAACCAGACGTTCCTGATCCGATTTGGTGAGAATCGTCTCGATATCTTCCTCACGTCCGCTTTCGATTTTCTCAACCCAGTCAGGTTCGATAATCAGCTCACGACCGATCGCAAGCAATGCCACACCACTTTGAAGAGCTTCGGCTGCCTCATCTGCAGTATGGATGGCTCCTACGCCAATCACAGGCACTTTACCACCAACACGGTCAAGGATAAATTCAATTCTGGAGCGAGTATCTGCCTCTCCTCGTCTTGGCTTGGACCAGAACTCGTTGACGGATACATGCAGGTAATCCAGATTTTTATCTTTCAGCGCATCCACCAATGCATACGTCTCTTCCATGGTCAATCCCGGTGTTTCCGGCTCTTCTGGTGAGAAACGGTATCCAACGATAAACGGCAATTTCGTATGTGTAGCTACAGCCTTCTGGACTTCATCCACCACAGCCAGTGGGAATGTGAGACGTTTCTCGATACTTCCACCCCAACGATCTTCACGTCGGTTGGAATGCGGAGAGAAGAACTGCTGGATCAGATAACCGTTCGCACCATGAATCTCAACACCATCAAATCCAGCTTCAATGGCACGGCGGGTTGCTTCGCCAAAGTCCTTGATGATGGACGTAATTTCGTCATCAGACAACTCTCTTGGTACAGGAGATCCCGGACGCTCACTGGCAACAGCACTTGGAGCAGCAACTTGACCCGCTGGCACCGCTTGTTCTGGTGTGAGACGACCTGCATGGAAAATTTGGAGTACGGCTTTGGAACCTTGCTGCTTAATCGTATCGGCCAGACGTTTCAGGCCGGGAATAAAGCTATCGTCATAACTACCAAATTGAGCTGGAAAACCAATTCCATTCTGAGTTACATGAGTTACCGCTGTAACAGACATACCAGCACCGCCAGTACGACGTGCATAATAAGCCAGTTCAGCGTCTGAGACAGTACCATCTGGATTCGAGGACATATGAGTCATGGGAGCGAGCACGATCCGGTTTTTCAGCGTAATGCCACTTGGCAGTGAAACTTGTTCAAACAATGGGCTATACTTTGGATTCATTCGTGGTTCCCTCCTGATTAAATATCTTTTTTAATAGATATATGAATATATGCGTGTACTTACTGTAATTATTATAGTTACGTTTCACTCACATTGCAACTTTTCATTTTCCATCCATATCCATTCCATGCTTAAAGGCTCGCTGCTCCATTCACTTCCCGCCTTTTGTCCATTACACTTGTTTCTTATTTCTCAACCCAAAAAGACGGAGTGTCTCACGACTCTCCGCCTCAAACAACTGCTTGCTTAGCTTAGAAACTGCGCACGTATGCCAGCTTCTGATCCATCTCTTCTACACATTCATAACAATCATGCTCGTCATTCGCTACCATCGGAGTGACCGGATACAGATTCATCTCTGTACTGTTGTACGATTTCAACAACGGCAGTAGCTGTGTCACGCGTGTGTTCGCCGGATCCAGCCAGGTATTGATCTCTTCTTCCGAAAGAATCGCCGGCATTTTGCTGCCAAACTCCCTTGTAACCATGTTCGCCCCCGCCATCAGCATCGTGCAGGTGCGCAGTGGCTGTTTGCGTGTATCTTTCCATACCTCGTATAATCCCGCAATGCCAAACAATCCGCGATCCGGCATAACCACTCGCACCGCATAGCTTTTCTTGCCTTCCTGACGCCAGTAATACAAACCATTGCATGGGATAACACAACGCTTCGTCTCTACCAGCTTGTAGTAGGCTGGATTCTCATGCACCGTCATAAGGTTGGCGTTAACTGCATCGCGTCCCCAGAACGGAATGAATCCCCATCGGAACTCGTCCAATACCCGCTCACCATCCTGATGCAAAATAATCGGTGTATGCTGGGTTGGGCTGATATTGTAACGGTTTTTGTAATAATACATCACCCGTTGAATCTTAAAATGATCCCTGACCTCATCCAAATCGGCTGCCAATGAAAAACGGTTACACATGCTCAGGCACTTCCTTTCCCTGCTTGAATTTGATTGTATTGTTTGTTATTGCAGGGAAATTATGCATGCTTGTATAGAAAGCATTAGTAATCGTGTGAAATCTTCCTATTTCCCACTGCCTGAGCTATAGAGAAGCCTGAACTGCTGCGGGGTCATCCCGATATCCGTCCGAAACATGCGAATAAAATAACTGCTGTGTGTAAATCCACACTGAGAAGCAATTTGTTTCACAGATAGTTCCGAGTCTACGAGCATTTTCTTTGCGGTCAGAATGCGGCAGTCCAGCAGATACCTGCCGGGTGGAACACCCATGATACTCTTGAACATGCGATTAAAATAATACACGCTGTATCCCGCTGTATCCGCCATTTCAGCAAGACTTAGCGGTTGTGTGCAGTGACGACGAATATAATCGGCTGTTGAGCGGATTGTATCCTGATGGTTCAGTAAAGACGTCCCTTCGATGGACTCCGAATTCCGTGCCAGTTCAACTAGCAACTCATACAGTACCGCCGACAACTTCGGCTCATGCACACTCTCATAACCTTCACCGAGCTGGCATAATTGTTCATGCAACTCCTCGAAACGGTCCTCTCCAGAGAATGAAAAGAGCCACACTTTATCCGGATTCCGCAAGCCTAGCAGCCGCTCCAGATCGTGGGCTTGCAGATGAATCCATCTGATGTCCCAGGGATCAGATGGATCGGCATAATAATGTTGCGCCTGTCCCGGCGCATATAGAAAACCTTGTCCAGCCGTTAATCGAACGCTGCCCTGCTCGGCTCTCACTTCACCCTGTCCGTTGAAAACCAGATGCAAATTATACTCTCGTATTCCGTCCGGGCGATGTTCCCTGTGCTCTGGATCGAGATATCTTCCGTAGGCTACCGGATAACATGCATACCCTGCATGCCCGGGCTCCGGCATAAACCAATGGTTTCGCATGTTTTCTTCCTCCAAAAATAGCAAGATCATGATACCCTATCGCAACATGTTATTATATTCCCCTATCATTATCCATTATAAAATGAAATAGACTCAACACTCTTCCACAAGATGATGATAGTGGAGTCATTATGCACGGGTTTGACCGTGCATGAAAATCATTATTTTCTAGACCAAAGGAGAGTAACATACATGAACCAAAACCGACCTATACAAATAGGCGTTGATTATTATCCTGAACATTGGGACTCTAATCTGTGGGAGCAGGATGCCCGATTAATGGCCGATAGTGGTGTACGTATTGTACGTGTGGGAGAATTTTCCTGGAGCCGAATGGAACCTACCGATGGACAATTCGATTGGACATGGCTTGATCAGGCGCTCGATACCCTTCATCGCAATGGGCTTCAGGTAGTGATCGGTACACCAACGATGACACCACCGCGCTGGCTCACCGAAAAATGTCCTGATATTCTGCCGGTCTTGGCAAGTGGACAGTTGTACCACGAAGGAGTCCGCGGCCACCGCTGTTATAACAGTCCGAGCATGCGGACGTACAGTGCACGAATTGTCCAGAAGCTGAGCGAGCGATATGCAGGACATCCGGCTGTTATTGGCTGGCAGACTGATAATGAGTTCAGTTTCACGGATTGTCAGTGTACTGCTTGTTCAGAGGCTTTTCGCGAGTGGGTTCGTGCCCGTTACATTTCACTAGGGCAACTCAACCAGGCTTGGGGTACTGTTGTCTGGAGTGGAGAATACAGCGATTGGAAACAGGTGACGCCACCATATGGCGGCTCTCTGTTTCAGAATCCTTCGTTCCTGCTGGACTACTCCCGTTTTCAGTCGGATTCCATTGTGGCTTTTCAAAGCATCCAAATCGAGATCATTCGGCATAACTGTCCCGATCATTTTGTCACTCATAATTTTCATAGCTATCCGCAAAAGGCAGATCAATATAAAATCGGTCAGGATCTGGATTTCGCTTCTTTTGATTACTATCCCAACCCTTCACCGAACAAAACGGACACCGCACCTTACAGTGGCGCTTTGTCGTTAGATCTGACACGTGGCATCAAACGCCGCAATTTCTGGATTATGGAGCAGCTTAGCGGACCTCCGGGATGCTGGTTTCCGATGTGGCGCACACCCCAGCCCGGCTTCTTGCGTGCTTACTCATGGCAGACTATTGCCCGTGGAGCGGATGCGGTCGTGCATTTCCGCTGGCGCAGTGCCACTATAGGAGCAGAACAGTTCTGGCATGGACTAATTGATCACAGCAATGTTCCAGGGCGACGGTTCAAGGAGTTTCAGCAACTGTGTACCGAAGTGAACCTCCTGAGTGAACGCCTGCAAGGCTCTACATTGCAGAACGAAGTCGCCATCCTGCATTCGCATGATCAGCTAAACGCTCTACGAATTCAGCCACAGGCGGAAGGACTGGATTACTACGAAAATATAAAAGTATGGCATCGTGCCCTGACCAAATGGGGAATCAGTACAGATGTTATCCATTCCTCGGAAGCGCTCGATGGCTACAAAATCATCATCGCACCGCATTTGTATCTGCTGGACGAGAACACCGCAGAACGTCTGCAAGCTTTTGCAGCGGATGGTGGCATATTGGTCTTAACGCATCGCACCGGTGTCAAAAACGATAACAACGTCTGTGTCATGGCGCCACTTCCAGGTATGTTATCTGCTTGCTCGGGCGTACGGGTTACCGAATATGATCCCATCGGTGGTGACCAAATTCAGATTCGGGATGAGAAGGGCAATACATATGCTGCCTCACAATGGGCTGATGTGTTGGAACTGGACACGGCACGGCCCATTGCAGTTTATGCGGATCAATTTTATGCCGAAAGTGCAGCTGTCACCCAAAACAACTGGGGTACAGGTGCTGTCTATTATGTGGCGACCCAGCCGGATGAAGCTTATCTGAACCAGTTATTGCGAAACATCGCTAAACAATGTGGCCTGTCCGAGATGCAATCCCTACCAGACGGTGTCCAGGTGACAACCCGCTCAGGACCGAATGGAACGTTTCGTTTCATCCTGAATTTAAGTCCTGAAACTGTCTCCATTCCGTTGCAAGCATCTTACACCAGTGCATTGGATAGAACTATGAAAGGACCTCGATTGGAAATGGGGCCGTATGATATCGAAATCTTGGAGATTCAATAATATATAACATCTCTGCAGCTTAAAAGAAAATGAACCATGAAAAGGCCCGGGTATGCACATCAAGTGCATCCGGGCCTTAAAGAATTGGCAGAAACAGCCTGTCCTCATTGTGTTTCTTTATTCATTTTAATAATCCATTCAGCCAAATCCTGTGTCTGTTTCAGGAGAGCAATTGGGTCACGGAACCAGGACTGCTCTTCAGTCCATATGTACACTCTTTCATTTTTGACAGCAGGCAATGACCCCCATACAGGGTCTGCCTGTAAATCTTCAAGATTTGATTCACTCGTCAGAATGATGTAATCGCCCGCGTATTTGGAGAGCAGCTCAATTGAAAATTCATGATAGGCGCCTTGCATTAAATCTGCAGGTACAACTGCGGGTGCTTGCAAGCCAAGCAACTCGTAGATGTTGCGCCCTCCTCGGCCCGATTGATTGCCAAAAACAAATACTTGGCGATCATATTCCTGCATCACGGAAAATGTAGTATTAGCTGGAACGACGTCCTGCACTTCCTGCTTTATTTTAGCAATCTCTTGATCGAATTCTGCAAGCCATTGCTTCGCCTCAGCCTCTTTGCCAAGTACATCGCCAAAATAAGTAACCTCTTCCTTCAGTGTTGGGAAAGTAATGGATGCAATAGAGACAGTTGGTGCAATCTTGCTGTATTTTTCAAAAGCCGCTTTGTCTGGATTCAAGGTAATAATAAGATCTGGTTCCAGTTCCATGAGCTGTTCAATGGAGTCACCGATCGTTTCTAATCCATCCAAATGCCCTTCCAGATAAGGGCTATTCATGAGAAATTGTCCTCCAGCGATGGGTTTGACACCAAGAGCAAGAACTGTTCCCAAATAGTCAATGGCAGCGACTCGCTCTGGATGTACAGGAACCTCCACCTCTCCAAATGTTGTATTTACGGTTTTCGTTTCCATCGTTGTCGGTTGTTCGGGTTCAGCCGCAGTATCTGGTGTTCCTGCCTCTTGCCCGGTTGTCCCACAAGCACTTAATGTAAACACAAGCACAAGTGACATGATGGCTGATCTTAACTGGTTAAACATGTTGATTTCCTCATCTCCATTGTATTGATAATGATAATCATCATCAATTAAAGGATAACGTTCTGTTCCTCCTGTTACAATGGATTCATTTGTTGCATTTACTGTACTTTTTGAAACTCCATTCGTATTTTCCCGCTGCTTAAACCGATATTGTCCTGGAGTGATTCCCATCTCTTTCTTAAAAATCCGATTGAAATAAAAAGGGTCCGGATAACCCACATAGGTTGCAATTTCTTGTAGTGAAGCCTCCGTAGCGGACAGCAGAGACCTGGCCTCTCCAATTCTCAACCGGATCAAATATTCGGTCGGTGTAACGCCGGTCTGTTCCTTGAATTTTCGAGACAAATATTGCGGGCTGTAATTCAAAGACTGAGCAAGAGAATCAAGCGAGATCGATTCACGAAAATGAGTTGTTATGTAACGCAAAACCTGATCCGTTAAAGAAAGTTGTTGACCTTCATATGCCACTCGAATCTGCTGGTTCAATACAAGTTGTATTAGTTGAAAGAAGTACCCTTTCACTTGGATTTGACCAAGTTGGTCCTGTCCGGTCCAGCAAATATGTATACTCCGAACAAGTTCATGCAACTGGAGCGCAGTGTCCGGCTCTAGTCCCCAGGAACGTTCAAAGGGATTGCTCTGTAACAGCATCATCCGGTAGTCCAGAAGAACGTTGGAGGGCAGCGTTGATTTGTAGAAAATCAGATATACCTCTATAACTCCGGTTGCTTCAAGCGTCAGACGCCTTCCTTTGCCTCCATGCACCAATAGAAATCTGCCTGTAGACCACACCTCTTCATCCAACCAAATTTGACCCTTGCCATTTACATACACAAATGAACTGGTTGGTAATACATAATTTCGATAACTTTCGTTCGTTGTTAATGATATAAGACGGACATCAAGCACCCGTACCTGAACCTGATCCCACAGCTTGATATCATCCTGAATCCCCATATAGACTTCCTTTCCTAAGCGATATAACACGCCCAATGCCCAACCATTGTGACAAAGAACTCACTTATAATTGATAATGATTATCAATTATAACAATCTTGTTCATAACTTTGTAGTCCATTTCCCTTTTAGCACTGGAAAATAAAAAATCGTCGAAATCCCCTATAGGAGATCTCAACGATTTTGCTGCTTCGTCTATAATTACAATTTGATAAAGTCAGCCATAGAACGAACCTGGATGGCCCCCGCCTTGGAGACAGCACCATCAGATCTTTGCAATTCCTCTCTGGATGTAAACTTGACCTTCACCGGAATGCCAGGAATGAGGTCGAAGAAATTGTCCGAGAACACCCCTTCTGCCTCAGTAGAAATCCATACTTGTTTTGCAAGCACATCACTTTCCAAAACCAGATGCACGCCATCATTCTCGATAACTTCAGTTACTTTAATTTGCGCTGGTTGCAGTGCAATGTCCTTGGATGGTGCAAAATAATGCTCCTGTACGATGTCGGCTACCCCATCCTGCTTCAGATCAATACGCAACAATGTTGCTGCAGCATCGCGGCCTTCCAGCCATTCCGCCTGGCTCAATGACAGCACCTGTTGACCAGAGTTGGATGCCAGAGCGACTTCATGCTCTTCCTCACGATATACTGTGCCATCAAAGCCAATCAGGCGTACCTGGAGTTTGCCTTTCACAGGTTCAAGCTGATCCGAGACCAAATAAATATCCGTCACGTCATCCTTCGTACCATCTACTGATACCAAGATATCGCTGAAGCTGCGTTTCGCGTAATATTGTAATGCTTTCCAGCGTCCAAAGTAATCCATCCCCGCCCATGAAGCCACCGGCCAGCAATCGTTCATCTGCCAGTAGAGCGTTCCCATACAGAACGGTTTACGACGACGGTGAGCCTCAATGGCTGTTTTCATCGCCTCAGCCTGAAGCACTTGGCTCATATAGAGGAAGGATGGGAAATCTTTCGGTTCATGCATGTACATATCCATGTATTGTTTGATCAGACGATTACCTGCCCCGTTCTTCTGATGCGCCAGCATGACTTCAGACTCCAATGCCAGATCCTCTTCCTCCGCATACTTGCGAACCGAATCATACTCAGGGAAGGACTGGAAGCCATACTCACTCATGAAGCGTCCAACATGAACATTGTAGTTCTCAAAGGGCTCCACATTATGCCACACACCCCAATAGTGGATATCCCCTTCAGATGTGGATGGGTGAGCATGCTGTTTCTCGTCTCCCGACAGTGATACCAGTGGTGAAGAAGGCCAATAATCCACACCAGGAGCATAGGCTTCAACCACTTCAGGCAAAAGATCATGGAAAATAGCTTCGTAATCCGCCCAAATGCGTTCTCTTTGCTCCGCGTTGTAATCTTTTTTCCAACCCCAGCCGCCATCCTCAATGTAATGTGCCCACGCTGAATCAATCTCGTTATTACCACACCACAGCACGATGCTTGGATGATTACGCAGACGTTTCACATTATCAATCGCCTCATGCTTCACACTGTCCAGGAAAGCCTCGTCTCCAGGATACATGCTGCAAGCAAACATAAAGTCCTGCCATACGAGCAAACCATATTCGTCACACAACTCGTAGAATACGTCTTCTTCATAGAAGCCACCACCCCATACACGGAGCATATTCATGTTCGACTCGGCAGCAGATACAATCTCATGCAGATAGCGCTCACGTGTCACTTCTGTTATGAAGCTGTCATTGGGAATGTGGTTCGCACCTTTGGCAAAGACAGCAACTCCGTTTAACTCAAAATAAAAGGATGCTCCCGCTTCATCTTTGTCACGAACCAGACGAATGGACCGAATACCCGTTTTGACTGTAGACTCAGCCACAGCCTGTTCACCCTGGATCACTTCCGTATGGAAAGAATACATATGTGGGTCACCCAATCCACGGCTCCACCACAACTTAGGCTCAACCATAGAAATTGGAACCTCCACAGTTTGGACGCCCGGTTTCAGGGTTACAACCTGCTCCCAACTCTGTTCATCCGTTCCTACTCGAATAACCGTTTCTATAGATTGTGAAGTCTCTACTTCCACGATCGCAGTGAGGGAAGCGGAAGCAGCGGTTACTTCATTTTGTTGAATGAATACATCATTAATTCGTACGTCTGTCCATCCTTCAAGGCGTGCTTCACGCCAGATTCCGCTGGTTACAAAACGTGGACCCCAGTCCCAACCATAGTGATACGGGGCTTTTCGTGCAAAAATACTCACTCTTTTATCGCCTAGTCCCCCCACGTCAGATTGATCATTCGATGCAGGCAGGGCATATCCAAGCTTCTCCAGCTTCGGCAGATCTTCATTGATCGGGGAACGAAAACGTATTCGGAGAACGTTGCCGCTTGCCTTTACAACAGATTTCACGTCGACTGTCCACACCCGGAACATATTGTCTGCCGACAACAGATGTTGTTCATTAACATAAACATCTGCATATGTATCCAGACCATCAAAGACCAGCTCCAGATGCTGCTGCGACAGCAGTGCTTCATTCACATCAAATTCCGTGCGATATTCCCAGTCTTTCTTATCGACCCATTGAATTTCTTTTTCGTTAGTTCCATAGAAAGGGTCCGGTATTTTACCCAGTTTCAGCAAATCCGTATGCACACAGCCGGGTACGTGAGCCGGCATCCATTCCTGATCCTCACAAGCCTTGAATGTCCAATTCTGAAAAGTCTGCGATTGTATTTTGCTCATGACAGCCTCCGTTATTGAAGTAGTTTAAAAAAACAGTTTGTTAGGTTTTGTTATTAAATAATCAAATAACTTACAAAACAAAATTAACACGATATACTCGATTCAGTCAATCTGTTTTGTGGATTATTATAAAAAAACATATCCGATAACAAAAAAAGACATGAAGCAAACTCTCCATGTCTTTTCACCCCAAGTTTATAGCGTAATGGCGTATGTTATTTTTATCATTTCTAAATTCACGTTCGTTAGCTTCACGTTAAACTAGCATTGTACTCATCACGAATAATTAATTCCGAATAGATCAGTTTTCTTTCAAAAGGCCCGTCCGGATGTTCCATACGCCACAATAACTGGTCCACCGCACGTCTGCCCAGATTCTCCTTATCGATATGCACCGTAGCAAGAATAGGCTCTTCTGTACGGGTATTATCGAATCCGGTTACTGCACAGCGCTCCGGCACCTCGATGCCCCTGCTTTGGAGTGCACCAATCACAACAGCGGCCATGTGGTCGTTGGCACATACCATGACTTCGGGGATGTCTTCCGTCTTCATGGCGACAATCGATCCCCGAATATGATCCAGATCAGGTCCCAGCAAATCTGCTTGCTGCGAGACCTGCATCTGCATCTGCATCTCTTCCAGTACTGAACGATAGCCGAGCCATCGCTCTCTGAAACTGGCTGCATCAGGTAATTCGCCAGCAAACTGTAGCCGTCTGTAGCCCTTTCCAACGAGCATCTGCACCAGTTCCTGCATACATTTCATGTTATCTGTAAATATCGTGTCTCCATGAATTGCCGGATCTTCATGATCAACCATCACAAGTGGAATATGCAGTCGATAAATCTCAAGCAATACGGATGTGGAGATGGAACCAACGGTAATAATTCCGCTGATGGCTTCGGGATTAAGCACCGAAAACATGCGATCCGAGGAAGGTTCCGTCAAGGTCAGGATATCCATGCCCTTCTCATTCAGGCGTGCAGATATTCCGTCAAAGATGGGTCCCCAGTACAGGGAGGAACGATTCTGCGAACGAATGTTAGGAAACAAGATCAGAATAGTCCCCTGTCTATCTATCTTCATCTCCTGTTCAGCAGGGGTTTCCACTAGATAACGTTTCGGTTCCGCTTTGAAATATCCGAGCTGTCCTGCCGTCCTAACAATCATCTGCCGGGTATGTTCACTGACACCAGGTTTGCCGGTCAACGCACGAGAGACTGCGAATTTGGATACCCCCGCAGCATCGGCAATTTGCTGCATGGTTACTCTTTTGGCCATCTTTCTCACCCGTTTTTCCTTTATTTTTCATTTAGTGTAGCATAAAAAAGAGATTCAACAAAACAAGTTATGAAAATTTTCATTTTGTTAGGTTGAGGATTTGCTATAGATTCTGAAAATTTCTCGAATAAATAACAAAAAAAGTTCCTCCACCACCTTCACAATGAAGTTGATGGAAGAACTCTTGCTTTATTTCAAAATTATACGCCCGGTGCTCCCTGATCTCCCAGTTCGGTCTGTAATGCTGTCCGCTTTCTGCGCCAGAATACCGGAAAGGGGACTTTGATCTCTGTAATCAGAACACCCATGAGCATCAGTGCTGCACCTGCATACCCTTGCAGTGTAAGGGACTCCCCTTGAAAGGTAAATGCAAATGCTGCTGCAAACAACGGTTCGAGCGAAAAGATCAGACTCGTTCTCGTTGGTGAAGCATGCCGCTGGGCAAGAGTCTGCAAAATGTAACCAATGCCGCTGCACAGTACTCCCAGACCCAGAATGGCTGCCCAAGATTGAGGTGTGTCAGGTAAACGTGGTGTCTCCAGCACAAATGTAGCAGCCAGCCCCCACAGGGCTGCAACGCCCAGTTGCACCGTCCCCAGCGTTAGTGGATCATGCTTCGGCGTATACTTGCCAGCAATCATAATGTAGATCGCGTACATTAATGCTGCGAGAATGCAAAGGATATCCCCCATATGCAGGCTAAGCTCATGTTGAAGTGTCAACAATGCGAGCCCAATTAACGCCACGAGAATACTTATCGTTAACCGCAAGTCTGGCATTCGCCGATGCAGAATTGTCGTCAGGATGGGCACAAAGATCACTGCCAAACTGATCAAAAACCCTGCCTGGGAAGCCGTTGTGCGCTGTACTCCATAAGTGATAAATACAAAGGCCGCGAATAACACTGTTCCCATAATAGCCCCTGCTGCAAGCGTTCCTCGATCCATTCTGAACAGTCGCCGATGGAAAAGGACAGCTGCCGCAATAAAGGCAATTCCAAACCGGAAAGCGACCAGATTCAATTCCTGCATGGACTCCAGTCCTGATTTCATAAACAGATAGGATGATCCCCATATTACCGTTGCGAGCAGCATCTGCAAATCCGCTCTTCTTGATGCCTGACCTTGTGGTGCACGTACTCCGTTCATCTTGCTTCTACCTTCATTCTATGTATTGTAATCTAACCGAGGCTCTGTCCGAACTAACTCGCCTTGGCAAGTATAAACGATCTCTTTGCATTATAAAAATGAATATTTATAATGGTATATATTAAACGAACTCATGTATTAAATGAAGAGAGGAACGGAATCTTTCATGTCATTGGTCAAATACGAAATTTTGAATGCCGTAGTGGAATACGGCAGCCTCACCAAAGCAGCAGAAGCATTGAATATTACCCAATCAGCGGTCAGTCATGCGATCGCCAGTCTGGAGACCGAGTGTGGTTTTTCGCTGCTGAATCGAGGCCGCTCCGGTGTACGACTTACTGCTGAAGGGGAACGCATTCTGGGCTATACTCGTGAAATTCTGCGTTGGACGGAACTGATGAACCAGGAAATTTCGTTGATTCGCGGCGCCGAGATTGGAACCGTTCGTATTGGCACATTCGCCAGTGTATCCACGCAGTGGCTGCCTGGCATCCTGAAGCAATTTCGCCTCGGTCATCCCGGAATCGAAATTAAGCTATGGGAAGGGGACTACGCAGAAATTGAAGGCTGGCTGGCTGGAGGTGCCATCGATCTTGGCTTTCTGTCCCTTGGCGAGTCTTCGCCTTTTGAGACGATTCCATTACAAAAAGACAGGATGATGTGCATCCTGCCTCTGGAACATCCACTCGCTACGGAGAAGGCTGTCTCATTTGATGTACTGCTGGAACAGCCCTTTATTTTGCCTAAATGGGGCGGTGATAACGAGATCGAACGGTTGATCCGACAGCATGCGGCCAAGCTAAATGTGGTCTATGAGGTCGCCGAAGATCAGGCCATCATGGCGATGGTTCGAAACGGACTTGGCATCAGTCTTTTGCCTGAAATGGTTCTTCAACACCATACGAATGAACTCGCTCTTGTTCCACTCACTGGAGATCCTTATCGTACAATTGGCATCGCTTGCCCGTCTCTCACCAATCTGTCCCCCGCTTCGCGTCGTTTCATTGAAGCGGTACAGGAATGGCTAGCTCCATCGTTATAATCGGTCCTCCGTTGACTCACTTAATCCCATACTCGATCCAGTTGGTCTGCATAGAAACGGATGGCTCTGCTGTAGTCGGTTATCCCCTTATCCTTTGATGTATCGGCCAGTTGTACCAGCAGCCGCTTCATTGCCTCCGCATGCTCGCCCAGATTGTAGAGCACCATGGCAAGAAAAACTTCAAATTCCCGGTTCTCCGGGAATTCACTTAACCCCTTTTCAAACCAGGCCTTCGCCTGCTCGTATTGCCCCAGAGTCCGATATGTGCTGCCAAGTCCAAGTATGGCACCTATCCTGTCCTCAACTGGAAGCCCTAGACTTAAAGCCTTCTCATAATGCGGTACCGCTGCACGCTCCAGTCCAAGTGAATCATGAGCCCAAGCCAGCTGGTACCAAACCTGTGCATTGTCCGGTTCCTGTAATGCCAGTTCCTGCAGCAGCTCTATCGCCTCCTGCATTTTCCCCTCCGTTCTCAAGAGGATAGCCTGCTGTAAATCATTCATCTACTCCACTTCCCATTCTTCCAAAATCATTTTCCATAGTATAATTATAGCAAAAAACACCCCGAGAAGTATGGCCGGAACAACCAGAGGTTGTCCAAGCCTATTCTACAGCGTGTTTTTTCGTAAGATGCCAGCTAACTCGGCGTCTTCATATTCGAATATTTCACAAAAGTGATGAATTGCTCAGGACCAGGTTGTGTTTGCCACCATTACAATGAATACAACCATGAGATAATTGACGGAGATCAGAAAGTTAACCTTGGCCCACTTCTCATTATCCTGAGTTTTCAATCCACTTAGTGTATGGACAAACCAGATCAGGCCACCAATGACGGATACAAGCAGGAATACAAGGCCAACGTAGTTGTAATAATACAACAGAAATACAGCAGGCAGCAACAGAAATACATAAGGAATCATCTGCAGCTTTGTACGCTTCACACCTTTGACTACTGGCAACAGTGGGAAACCGGCTGCGCGATATTCTTCAACTCTGCGAATCCCGAGTGACCAGAAGTGAGGTGGCTGCCACAGAAATAACAGCGCAAACAGCAACCAGGCACCTGCATCAATCTGATTGGTTACCGCACAATAACCAATTACAGGCGGCATCGCCCCCGCAATTCCACCCAATGACGTACTCCAGGTCGAGCTGCGTTTGAGCCACATCGTGTAGATCACGATATAAGCAAACCATCCAAGCAGTGCCATCCAACCGGATAACGGATTGACCAGGAAGTACAGCAGTGCAAAACCAACCACACCAAGAACAATTCCATACCCGAGTACAAACTTTGGACTGAGATGGTTGATGTAATCAATCCTTTTTTTGGTACGCTCCATCTTCTGATCCAATTCACGATCCCAATAGTTGTTAATGACACAAGCCGAAGCGATGACCAAGGTTGATCCAATCAACACCATGAGCAGAGATATCCACGAGATATCCCATTTTGAAGCGACCCAGAACCCTACCGCTACCGCAAACACATTCAGCCGCAAAAGTCCGGGTTTCGTTAACGCAATCATGTCTTTAAGCATGAGAAGCCTCCTGAACTATGTAAAAACACCATTCCTATAATGATACATGTACATACCATGAATTACAATCTCCTTCATGAATTTGTCATAACCAAAAAGCATCCCTGCCGGTTCAACGGAACCGGAGGAATGCTTAACCGTTGCATTTTAATCTAAAGTTATGGAATGTACTGCTGTACAATTTTGGTCACTTTGCCATCCTGCACAGTGAGGTGATATGGGAATACGGATAGATCGAGAATATTGGTATTCTCATACAAGGATTCGAATTTGCTGAGCGCCACTGATTCATTCCATTGAATGTTGGTACCCGACACTGTACCATCACGATCATACAACTGCATCAACACTTCAGCATTAGCACTTACTTCTACCTTTTCCTGCTCTTTGCTGTCATTAACAATATAATAACCATCAGGAGCACCATCTATACCGGAGTCTGGATTGCGTTGTTCAAAAACTTTATCAGCCTCTGCCCCTTGGTACCAGCCAATCTTGTCTACAATTAAATACAATTTACCATCCTCATGCTGTATATCATCCACATACGCAGTAAACATCTCAGAGTTTGCAGCCTGCGCTTCTTTGGCAGAAGCCTGTACAGAGTCCCTGCTCTCCTCAGCGTTCGCTGGTGTAAGCAAATATGTAGCAAGCACAATCATGCCAAGCAATGCAACAGCCGCACCCAGCATTCGTAATTTCCATTGTTTCGCCGCGTTCTTCATAGGCAGCATCTCTCCTTATTATGAACGTTACTATTCCTTAACCGGAAGGCTTTCTCTTCAAACGCTCATATGAATATTTAATCTTTCTTCTACTCTCCCTATCATACTGGGTGTACACACTGCAAAAGTATCAGCCAGATGAAAAATAGTTACAATAGATGTCATCAAAAAGAGACCCCCGAATGCTATGGCATCCAGAGTCTCTATTGGCTTAGCTTTTCGTTTCAGCTCAATCTTAATGATTCGGGGTTGAACCTTGTGCTAGACGTACAAGCATATGAGCCAGCATATGGCGCTCTTCCTCTTTCCCGACATTCCACAGTTCTTGCAGCAACTTCTCTTCACGGTTACGCGGCTCTTCCCGGGCTGCCAAATAGTCGGCTACTTTCTCGGCGATTTTGGCCATCTGTTCCTCACCCAGTCCAATCGATTCTCCCATCGCAATTCGTTTGCCCAGATATCCTTTAAAGGCATCAAAGTTCTGTAAAATCTGTTCCCGTTCCTCCGGCGCAATCTTATCAATCGCATTGTCTACTTTGTCAGTTGAAACTTGGCCATCTTTATGGATAACATGATTTTGTTCATTCATCTGAAAAACCTCCTTGAGAATACTCACTTTGTGGAATGTAAGCAAAATGCTTAATCATACCAGGTTATCTATAATATAAACTTCTCGCTGGAGATTAATCAGACCATTTCTATCCTTTATCCATCTACTGCTTCCTCAGCGTAATCGCCATACTGCCAGAGCTCCCCACATATACAGTATGGCACTCAGATAAAATAATACATCGATCGTCAGCCAATCAATCAGCACACCGCCAACAATAACCGCAAATCCAGACGCGGCGGATGTCCAGAAATGATAGTTACCTACAGCTGAGCCCCGTTGCCCAGCCACCGTATAATCGGCGAGCAGCACCCGTTCACTCATTCGCTGCATCGCATTGCATGTCCCCATCATCATTTGCAGCAGCAGCACCCAGACGTAGGATATGACCCAAGGAAAGGCGATCATGGCTGCGGCCATCCCCACCGAACTTACGATGAGCCACTGCTTGGCGTGTCGATCCATCCGGGGAGCGAGCCATTGTGAAGCAGCAGCCGAGCTGATTGTAAATACGGCAAAGGCAAGCCCATATTTGGAGAAGCTGTTACCCAGATTTTTGAGAAACAAAAGATAATACGGATAAATCATGCCCGAAGCGAGCGTAACAATACTTTGAGATCGAACAAGCCACTTGATATTCATGGATGATTTCCTCCATACTGCTCCATAAAATAGTTCATAAAAAGATGATTGGGGTCAACCTTTTCTTTAGCTGCAAAAAACTCATTCTTTCGTGGATAGGCCTGTTCGAACTGCTCTGAAGTTGCATAACCTGCATAAGGCAGATAATATGTTCCGTTATATCGAAGGACGGCATCTATCAGCTGCTGCATACTGTCCTTGAACTTCCCTTGTTCTTCCTCAGACAATGAAGCGTGAAATAAACAGACAAGACCGAACATA
This sequence comes from Paenibacillus sp. ALJ109b, assembly GCF_010747435.1. NCBI lineage: Bacteria > Bacillati > Bacillota > Bacilli > Caryophanales > Paenibacillaceae > Paenibacillus > Paenibacillus sp. ALJ109b. Next base: position 28,946 of record NZ_JAAIFP010000026.1, on the reverse strand, counting down.
TCCTGCGTTGCATAGGAAAGCACAGCTTCTTCATCATGTTTCACATACCTGACTGTAATGTTAAGCAGATCCAATTGCTCCTGTGATACAATCTCACCCATCTCCTGAACAAATGCGGGGAAGGCATCAACCGGAATAAAATATTCCTGCAGCAGATCATTTTCACCCGGCTGATGATACTCCATGAAGGCAGACGCAGAAGCCATGGCATTATTGCGGCTGAGCCTCTCGCCATCCTGTGACTCGAAGTACCGCTGCTGCAGCGGCCAAAACCAGGCCCGCCCCCATTCGAATTCACGATTTAGGTTGAACAGGAGTTTGCTGGGAAGCACGCCCTTTTCACGTTCATCCAGATGATTATAATCATCCAGTGAAGCCGTTGGATCAGAGGCATAATTCAATGTGTACATCTCGCGAAAGTAGCCTTCACCGGGCTGAACTGAAATTCGGGCCAGATGCATTCGCATCATCGGGTCTCCCAGGATATTCTTTTGAAAATAAGACGGGTAGTCCTTAACCTGCACCTGCTCAGTTGTGAGACGATAGACTTCGTCATCCGTTAACGTCAACGTAACGTCCAGAATCACGCCAAACAGTCCGTAACCCCCGAGTACAAGCGGGAAAAGCTCGGCATTCTCCGTGCGACTCACTTGCCGAATCTGACCATCTGCTGTCAAGAGATGAAAGGAATCAACACTTTCAATCAAGGAACCCTGATGAAGCTCTCGACCATGTGCATTTACACTGATAGATCCGCCTACGGTGAAAATATTTTGGGACTGCATATTTTTGACCGCCAGTCCATAAGGGTTAATGGCTCGCTGTACGTCAGCCCAGGTCGCCCCAGCCTGCACACGTACCTTTTTGGCATCGGCATTGATTTCCAGCACTTTGTTATACGAGGTCATGTCTATGACAATGCCATCTTTATAATAGGTGTGTCCTCCCTGACTATGCCGCTGCCCGGCAATAGATATCGTCAAATTCCGCTCTCGGGCGTCCCGAAGCAGTTCAACGAGCTGCTGCTCTTCATGACCTTCCACTACACGCTCAACCTTAACCGGATGAAGGCGGCTGTAGTCGGTAATCAGATACGGATTCTGATCATCGCTATCCGTTCTCCAATATGTCCACATACATAAAATCAGAAGTAACAGGAGCATGGTCATTTTTTTGAACAGATGAACTCCTCCCCTAACACTTAGCGTTTCAATCTGATTCAATTGGTTAATCGTTTACATATAGATTACAAGGATTGGATATGTTAAGGAACACCTTAAACATACCTGAATAAGGAGGGATTTTCCATGAATGAATATAAAAAAGAGCGAAAAAACAAAGATCTTGAGCCTGGTGTTAATACAATTCTGCACCCAGATCCGGACAATCCCGGCCCAACTGACATGATTGAAGAAGCCGTAGGAGAAATCGTAGACAATATTACCCATCCTCACAAAGGCAAAACGGCCGAGACCCGCGATACAAACAGCAAATAAATTCAGACCATCCTTATGGAAGCGGTTTACGTGCAACGCAAAAAGTCCTCCAACCTTAGTCATGACGGTCGGGGGACTTTTAACATTGTTTTTCTAATGAATGGGGCTGTCAACATCTGCATTTTAATCGATCTTTTAATATGCGTTTAAATCTGATTCACCTTGTTTTCCTTTTTCATCTGTTGCAATGCCTTGTGAATCCAGATCGCTGCAATCGAACCTTCGCCCATGGCAACCGTAGCTTGTTCCGCGTGAAGGCCCAGATCCCCGGCAATCCATACATTAGGCGCGGCCTGCATGCTGCGCGGGTTGGCTTCCACGTGTTTATTATCCGCGATGACGGCTCCAAGCTGCTCTGCCAGTTCATAATGTACACGATTTCCTCCAAACGCGACAAATCCACGCTCTGACTCATAAATCTGTCCATCTTCCGTCAATACACCCGTAATATGGCCATCTTCCATCTGTTGCACTTCTTGGACGGCGGCCTCAAGGTAACGAACTCCTGCCTCTTTCATGCTTCGATGAAGCTCAGCGGAGATTGGCGACTGCTCATGGTTGATGTACAACAACTCATTGGTACGTTGAATCAAAACCATAGCCATGTTTGCACCGGCTTCGCCTGCACCCAGCAATATCGTGCGCTGATCCTGAATCTCATATCCATCGCAATCCGGGCACACATATACTGTTCGTCCCAACGTAGGCCTTAATCCCGGAATGGCCGGTATCCTGTCCGTTAGTCCAGTTGCCAGTAAGACTGTTTTTGCCATATATTCAGAGCCTGAAGAGCCGAACAATTGAATCTGTTCTCCCCGGCGTCCTGCCTTAATGATACGGTCTTTCTCAAAAGATACTCCAGTCTGTTCTGCCTGCATTCTGCCTTTGGAGCGAAGCTCCTCACCGGATACTCCTTCAGGAAAACCAAGAATATTATGATAGGTTCGGCATAACGTTGATCTTCCTTCTCCTGCGTCCACTACCAACACCCGATGGCAAGCGTAACGTCCCATCTGAATGGCTGCCTGAAGTCCTGCGAGACCTCCACCTACAATAATGCAATCATACTCTCGCATGCTCCATCTCCCTCCTATGCTTCTATCTCTTATATGTTATTGGACAGTTCACTATCCTTCTATCCATTTACACCGTTCAACTAAAATTAAACGTAATCCGTTACAACTTAGCTTTTACCAAAATAAAACAACCCAAACCATCCGTCAGAATAACGGTGCGTTTGGGTCGATTTTAGGAAGGGTTATAATACCGGAATTTAGAAAATATATGATTCAAATCGTGAAGCATTCGAAATGGCATTCCATACATCTGCCGTCTCTCCGCCCATATACCAGTAGGCCAATCCGGCAATGTTACGTTCTCCGCTCATCATTACTTTCGCGGATAATGAACGACTATCCTCTGCCCAAATATATCTCGGTGTCCCATTACTGTTGTAGCCGATGACATATTGAACCAGATCTGCATCCCATCGTCTCACGGAACCTGAAGCTCGTGCACGAGTGCCCTGCTCTGCCAAGGTGATGTCCCATGAACTGGCTGCCGGATTAACGGAAGACCAATCCCGTGTATATAAAGGCAGAGCCAGAATTGCTTTGGCGCGAACGACCTCAGCGAGCATCGTATCCAGAGCCCTTTCAACCCAAGGAAGAGATGCCACAGACCCTGCTTGCGGATCACCGTTCCAGTGCTCCTCATATCCCATCAGTACCATATAATCCGATACGGCGCCCAATTGCGCATAATCAAATGCATCGGTCCAGTCTGTCCCCAGATCGGGTGATACATCTACAGACACAACAGCACCGAGCGCATGCAGAGCCGTTGTCAGTGAAGTAATAAATGCGGTCATTCCTTCACGATCAGCTGGCAGTACGTTCTCGAAATCAACGTTAATGCCATCCAGTTTATATGTTTTCACATAAGATGTGACCTGTGAGATCACTGACGCCCGGTTGGCTGAGCTCGATAACATCTGGTGGGTAAGGTCCGGGTTCGAACGATTGCCAAGCAACGGCCATACCTGTCGGTCTGTAGCAGATGCCCATGATACTAACGACGTGTCCGTGAGATCTGTGACTTTCATGCTGCTATTCAGGAAGAACCAACGGGGAACCAGTGTGTTTGCTTCCGTCTGTTCGATTTGTTTCTTAAACTCAGCAGTAGAGGCGTTATATTGCCATCCTAACTGAATACCGAGCTGATCCTCGCTTTTCAGCTGATCTGACCAGGTTTTCTTTTGCAAAATAGCATCCAGCATCACTGCTGCCTCTGCTCTGGTCACTTGGTCATGCGGTCGAAACTTGCCATCACTACCGTGCATCAAGCCAAGTTGATATACGGTCTGCACATAAGGACGCGCCCAGTCGGATATCTCAGCTGCATCATCATATGTGGATGACAGAAGATTCGTTGATTTGGAGGATTGTTTCAGCATCCTCACCAGTAATGCAGCCGCTTCTTCCCGAGTAATGGAGGCGTTTGGCTGGAACACGCCCTGACTCTTGCCCTCAAGTATGGAAAGATTGGTCATGGCTGCAACGTTACCGTAGTACCAAGCGTTCATGCTAACATCGTTATAAGGATTAATATTGTTTTTAACAGGTTTCAAACCTAGCAGTCTCACAGCAAATGTTGCAAATTCAGCACGAGTGACTGCCTTTTTGGGTTCAAACGTATTCTCGGAGGTTCCAGCAGCAATTCCCGCCTTAACCAGATGTGCAATGGCATCCTTGGCATAACTGGAGGTTGTATCCTTGAACACCTGCTGTGTCGTTGCTGCCTGAGCTGTGGATTCACCGATGGAGATTGATCCTATCGCTAGTACACCGCACAAAATAACATTCCATAGATTGCGCCGGGTACGTTTAAATATTCTATTATTCACATCAAAAAGCCTCGCTTCATTGGAGTACGATCTACATCATCGTATCAAATTGAAGCGAGGCCGTATGTGGTTAAATATTGGGAAATTCGCTGAGCGAGTGCTCCTCAATTTTTTTGTGAATCGAGGTCACATTTGACTTCAGGCGAAAGTCTTACTTGTGTACTTTTACACGTTGTTCAATCGGTTGGAATTCTTTCTCGCCTGGTGTTGCTGTTGGCTTGCCGAATGGCATTTGAGCGATCAGTCTCCAGTTCTCCGGAATGTTCCATTCCTGTTTGACCTTCTCGTCAATCAACGGGTTATAGTGCTGCAGGGAAGCACCCAGACCTTCTTGTTCCAAGGCAGTCCAGATCACCAGTTGCAACATACCGTTGGATTGGTTTGCCCAGATCGGGAAATTATCCGCATAAGATGCAAAATTTTGTTGAAGCTGTGCGATCACATTATTATCTTCGAAGAAAAGCACTGTACCATATCCGCTACGGAATCCAGCCATTTTCTCAGCTGTAGATTTGAAAGCTTCTTCATTGCCAACCACTTCACGCAAAATTTCTTCGGTGTGATTCCACAGTTTGTCGTGTTGTTCACCGAGCAATACTACGGCACGAGATGTTTGTGAGTTGAATGAAGTCGGAGTGTATTTTACCGCTTCTTCCACGATTTCCTGGATTTTAGCATCCGAGATTGTGGATTCCTTGCTGATTCCATAATAAGATCTTCTGTTTTTCAACGCTTCAAAGAAAGATGTAGACATAAATATTCGCCTCCCAAAATGGTATTTCCTAAGTTCCAACACAGTAACTATAATATAGTAACATACATTAGTCAACAAACTATTTTATTTTCACTAAATGTACATTATATTTATTTCAAACAGCTATTACATGAATCTGATCACTTCGACTCGCGATAATCTGCTCGATATTTCTCTTCCGATGACGAATTGCTCTTGGTTTGATCCTTATTCTTCTCTTCCTGCTTCTCCATATTCAGATCTTCCATCGGAATGGGGTCCACCGTCTGCTCTTCTTCATACCGGTCAAGCAAACTTTCCTGCTCTGTTGGATACTGTTCGGGATTATTATGGGAACGATCCTTATGTGTATCCTTGTTATTTTGATCCGGTGTGCGCTCTTTCATTCGTGATTCCTCCTCAGTTTTTCATTTACCCTTCTTTTACCTTTTCTGTCTGGCTTCTAAACACGAGCGAATTATGAGATGAACGTAACAGATGCATCTTTGTCTGCAGCAGGAGGTAAAATAGCAAAAAGCCAACCAGAACAAACTGGTTGACTTCATCTACTTGTATTCTGTTCCATTTCATTGATCACTGGGCGAAGCAATGAAATCTCCGAGAGTCAATTTGGCTTCAAAAATAATGCTCTCATTCTCTTCAGCCAATCTTCCTCGGACCCACACAGCTCCCTCTGTAACCACTGAACGCTCAACAATCATTTGCTCCTGCATACGAATCTCACGATGATATGAAATTTGCAGACGGATCATACCTGAAGCCAGTTCATCCAGTGTTAATGCATCACAACATACGTCTGCATACCGGGCGTTGTTCATATGACCATTACTGTCTGTGCTGCTGTATTGTACAGTTAAACGATATTGTTCCTGCAAGCTGAGTTCAGAGGGAACTGTCACTTTAGCAGGGGCTTCACCTAAGGATAAATCAGGATGCGATTTCACTTCAAAAGGTAAAGCTGATGGTCTGACGACTCTGCGTCTCTTTAGATCGACCAACGCCCAAGCCGTGCGAGCCTCAGACAGATGTGTTCCCTCTCGATCTGTGAGGATATAATCCCTTAACCATGTCACACCTTTATTTTCTTTATGCCACGTCTGCAAGGATACTTCTTCTTCCAATCGGGCTGGGCGTATGATTGTGACATCTGTCGTTAATAGCATCCAGCCCAATCCCTGATCGAGCATCTCCGATACGGTAACTCCCATGCCTGCTAAATCGCGGTCTGCTGCCAACTGCATATGTTCCAGTAAAGCAGATGCACGACATTGTGATCTGTAATCGGCATCGGCTGATCCAATTCGGTAATCAAGCTTAAATGGTTGTTCAGATTGCATTCAGTAACCTCCTCAGGCTGTGCAGCATGTAAAATCTTGATCCGTGACACTACATTAATCAAACGATCGATGTAATCGACTGCGGTACAGATCAGGTGCACACCCTACACTTTGTTTGAACATTCGACTGAAATGGGATAAACGTTTGAACCCGGCCAACCGGCTAGCCTCTGTCACACTGATATCCGGCTGATATTGGAATAACAGCTTGGCCTGATTAATTCGGCGGTCATACACATATTTAAATATGGTACTGCCTGTCATTTCTTTAAATAATCCTGCCAAGTAAGGCTTGGATAGATGAAGCTCACTTGCCAGATCATCCAGACCAATGTCCTCCATATAATGGGTTTCGACATATCCAATAATATGCTGTACATGCCGCTCCTTCTCGGAAGAAGGAAGGTGGTCCTCGACCCTGCCTCGGCAGATTCCAGCTATAACATACAGCAGGTCACATAAGCGAACGTTCATGCGTTCCTCTTTGAAATCACCCGGATTCACCGTAAGCTGATGCAAACTCAGCAGCAAAGCTTCGAAATCGGAACGAATATTGCCTGTCAGATTGATTCGGCAGTTTCTCAGTTCTTCGAACGGCTTTAACACTTCGCTCACCCGGTCCGGGTGCAGACTGCTGCGGATGGCCGAGGGATCGAAGTGCAGCGTCGTTCGCACATACGGTCTGCCTGGCATGGGATGTGGCCTATGAAGGGTCATGCCATGCATCAGGACCAGATCACCCGGTTCAAGGTTGTAGACTCGATCTCCAATCAGATAGGTGCATTCGCCATCATGAAAATAGTACACTTCATATTGCGGATGCGAATGAAATCCGTCCGATGCTCCAGGGTCGTACGTGCTGGTGGAGCGATAGCTATATTCCAGTGGTCCACTAAATTGCATTACACTTGGCACGTTCAAGTACCTCCTGTTCTGGAGAGGTTTCTTACCATTTTACCCGTTTCACATCATGTCGGATAGTACTGGGCAGACTTTTGAAATATAGAAGGCCATGCACATATCCGTTTGTTTGCACGGTACGTGTCATGGCCCTTTAGGATTGTGAAAGATAGCTTACAGTAGCTGTTCAATACTCGCCTGGATCTCGTCAATCGAGTCAACAGGTTCAAAACGTTTAACCACATGCCCTTCGCCATCAATCAGAAACTTCGTGAAGTTCCACTTGATTGCATCACCATGCAACCATTCCGGGGCTTTGTCCGCCACCATTAGCTTTAGCAGTTTCGCTTGCACATCTGACTCATCAAAACCTGCAAAAGGTCCCGACTTTTTCAAAAAGTCATACAGCGGATGCGCCGCTTCCCCATTGACATCCATTTTGGAGAACATAGGGAATTTCACGCCATAGTTGATCTGACAAAAGGACTCCGCCTCTTCGCTGCTTCCCGGCTCTTGCTCTGCAAACTGATTACACGGGAAACCAATGATCTGAAGCCCTTGCTCTTTATACCGATCATAAAGCTTCTGCATATCGTCGAACTGATGCGTGTACTTACACTTGCTCGCTGTATTCACGATCAGTACAGGTTTTCCTTCGTATTGATAGAGTGGGAAACGTTCTCCACTCGTTTTGATTACGCTAAAGTCATAGATGGTTGGCATAAAATTGGTGCACCTCGCGATGTTATGTAGTTATATAGACTCATATGAATTTCTATTATATACGAAATAGAAGATTCTGTATCGTAAAAAGACCTCTATAACTCCCCTAGCGTTACAAGTGCATCCATCTCGTTATCGAATTGAAATCGTTCATCCCAAATTTTATAATCATTCATCTCAACACCCGTTCCAACACTCTCGCAACTCCGTCAGAATCATTCGTATCAGTGATCTCTTTCGAGAGAATCTTCAACTCTTCAATTGCATTACCCATGGCTACCGACCAGCCACATATTTCAAAAAGCCCGATATCATTAAAATCATCACCAAAAACCATTACGTCTTCAACTTTTATTTTCATTGCCTTACATAAAATTCTCAATGCATTCTCTTTGGAGGCTTTGATAGATGAGATTTGAACAAGGTTACCACCGTCTGTAACCAAAACATTTAATCTGGATGCAAACTTCTCTCTGAGAAAATCTATATCCTTCAATCCCGTTAAAAGTACTTTTGTTGCAGCAATACCTTTGAGCTCTTCTAATGATTTTAACGTTGGGTTTTCTTTAACTCTCATTAGCGTTGTATAATCATATTCTTTTAAACTAATCCATTGATCCTCCACTTCAAGGCTTAAACCCAGTTCATTGATTTCCATGCCATAATTTATTAATTCAGCAGTGATCGCAGGGTCTATGTGTTCATATTGTTGAATACCAGTGTAATTGCAGTGGATATAGGCTCCATTGTAATATATAAAAGAACCGCGATGGAGCAACTCCTCAGGTAAAAGCAACCTTACTGCCCTTGGTGGACGTGCTGTAGCATAGATAAATCTGATCCCTTGTTTAGAGCATTTCACCATTGCCTCATAATTCCGTTTCGAAATTTGTTTATCTGTGTTGAGTAATGTTCCATCCAAATCTAATACTACTATTGGATACTGTATAGAAATCCCCCCTATGCTACTCAAGTTCACTCTAAACTTTCGTTGCATTATTGAATCTATGTATTCCAAATTCTTTGAAATCCGATGTAAGTATCGCCTCTCTCAGTGGGTACAGATTTGGAGTAAATCTGAGTTCAATTCCTTTCTTAAATAATCTCTCTATTAAACCATCCATGAGGTCTACAAGTAGAGGCTTAGTAACCTGATAAGAAATGTAGTATCCCGCCGTTGGATCAAAGAGTTCAAAACTGGTGTTATCGAAATGGTACCTGTATATGATCTGATTCATAATCCTCGGATACCATGAACTTTCAACCGTAACGATGATATCCGCATTAGAATGTTTGAAAAACTTCTCGTTATTCTCATCACTTAAAGTGTCAGTCTTTTTACAAATGATTCTCGGGCAATCTCTTGGAAAGTAATATGAATATTCATGCTCTTCATCAATAGCCCACACCACTGCAGGAAATTCAGCTCTGTTTTGTTTCTCTCTTGGAATAAAAACTTGGATATCTGAAACCTCGCTAAAATGATAAAGCATTCAGGCACCTCTCATCATTTAGTGATTATTAAGCCTCGGTAAAGATGCTCTTACATTCCCACTTCCCGTCACATAAAACGACAGAGGTTTCGATTTGTCTTTCGGGGACGTTCCAGTATCGAGTTAATAACTGCTTCTTCTCATCCGATGAAACTAGGGTGAAACCATTTTTCAAATAGAATTTTATAGCCCATTCTGCCGAATCCCAGGTTCCTATTAATATCGGTTTATCGGTTGATGCCACCAGATGAGCCAACAACTTTGTGCCTATTCCGCTACCGCGTTGGTGAGTTCTTACATATGCGTGCCTGATTAAAGCAACATCACCTTTATCCTGAATTCCCATAACGCCCCATAATCTATTATTTTCTTCAAAGCCCCAGAATACGACGCCATCACGGATTTCCTGATTCAATTCTTGCAATGGCATATAGGGTTCATGATAGCGATCCTCAGGAATTACACCTTGGTATGCCTTTGCTGCATCATTAATGATCTCAACCATTGCATCTGCGTCCATACTGTTGCACAATCTGATCATGGAATAAACCTCCTGAAAGTTATAGTCTATTAATTGAACTATCGTAATGGATATACCAATTCAATAGGTTCATTGATCAATTCCTCTTTGAAAATATAATTATGATCTGCTCCCACAACACATAGAATTTTCTTGCCCGGATTCGAATGATAAGTGTTCTTCACACGTTGAATCATAATCTGATTTCGTACGATCCATCTAAAGTTATTTGCTTTTGGATTAATCTGATCCAACCATTCATATTTTTGTTTGGTCATAGTATCAAACGCATCCGAGTTAAAGGGAATCGATCCAACGTCATGTGTATTCATTTGTTTAGCAAACCATTCATCATCGATCTTCTCCAACGCTTTACACTGCTCTTCTGAGAAGCCGTTAAATGGATCAAAATCATTCCAGACATCTAACTCAAACCAGTCAATAGGCACAAACTCTATATTCCGTTCTTCACATAATGGAAAGATAAGCTCCCAATACTCACTGGCTGGCTCACCCCAATATCCCTTATCCTGTTTATCCTTGATATACTTCATCCAACTCTGGGGATGCACTTCACCGCAGATAATATCCGGGTTGAATTCTGTAATCAGATCCTCATACAGGATAAGTGAACTATTATATTTCTCTCTTAATTCTTGATTATGAATTGTCCCCAAGATTCCAACGACCGTCATATCATTTCTCCTTTGTAGATGTTATATAATGTTGCTGAGATTCCTATGTAAGTCTATAATCTTTTCTTCAAGAAGTACTGAATAATTCCTTCCGGGTATTCATCTATCATTCCAAATATTTCATAACCCATCTTCTTGTAAAATTCAGGAGACTGATAAGAAAATGTACTTGTATGTGAAAGTTTGCAGCCCTCACTAACAGCAATGCTCTCTGCTTGCATGATTAATGATTTCCCATACCCATTTTCTCTGTATTCTTCATCAATCCAAAAGTTATCAATATATAAAGTATAACAGTACGTAGCACAGAAGATCCCACCTACTGCTTTGCCTGTCTTATCCCTTAGAAACAAATTGATGCTTTTGCCAGGTTTCTTTAACAGACCATTTGTTTCTCTTAGATTGTATTGATACAAATTGCTACAGACAGCATGGTAATCCTCCTCATGATCTTCAAATACAATTTTCAATTCATCGTTAACAGCAGGGTTATTCATTTTTAACGTCCTCACGATTTCATAGTATTTGTCTTCACTTACTGTTACTGAATCGGAACATAAACTAAACATTATTTAAGCTTAAATAAAATGATGGTTGTGATATTTAAAGTTTTTTCCAGTAACGTTTTGGGGATTGTTATCTTTGGACGATCTTTGATTTCCAATTTCCCTCCTCTTCTCTGTATACACACCGTATGATTACATGTTAACAATTATCAACCTCTTTTTCCAATGATTTCTGAACTGCCTTAGGAATGAAATCATAAGCAAAAAAGGCCGCCTTTACAGGCAGACCTTTACTTAATATAACCTTATTTACGAGCGGAGAGAATGAACTTCTCCAGCGATTCTGTATTGGTAATGCTGTGATTACATCCTTGGTTCTCCATACAAACGTATTGACCAATCGCAGAATAATTATCCGGTAAAGCGTTCTTGGTCTTGACCGTGAAGAATGCAAGCTCTTGATGCCGATTACAGAATAGGCAGTACCCCTTCTTGTGTGTCGGCGTTATTCTTCCCTCAATACCGATAAACTGTCCTTCGAACGGATACACAACGAATAATTTGTTCGTTGCAATATCTACCCAGCTCAGATACGTTACATATCGAAAATCAATGGATTGTAGATCAGGCATTTTCATCTTTTTGTTCTTCGGAAATAACTTCTGAATTTGTTTCAACGTAATCGGTGGATACAACTCCAGGTATGGTTCTAGTGCTTTCATATACCGTTGAAAATCGTCTGTTGTCTCCAGCGACGAGATTTGCTCCAGCATTTGCTGCTGATCCTCTGTCAGATCCGTAAATGCATCAATGATGTTTGTTGCAGCACTGTATCTTACAGTCTCCAGGACCCTGCGATCCGCGGCAGATTGCACGGTTTTGCGAACAAATTCAGCTTGTCTTTTAATCAAATTATATTGGTGGTTTCTAATAAATGGTGTACTCATAGCTTTCAGCTCCTTATTTTTCGCAGAAAAAAATCAATAAGGGCAAAGCCTGTTATCAGAAACGATAATATTAAGTATGGGCGAAAGAATCTAAGCTATCGCGCCCCACGCAAAGTATCGCCCCCGATCAGGCTTTGCATGAGTTATTTCTAGCTAACGAGCAATTCAGCATTGCCATCTGAGTAACCCCCAATCAAATATCATGCGAAAAGTATATCAGAGAACTTCACATGGATCAATTGAAATGAGTTTTCATGGATGTCTTTTATTTCGTTGCTTTTGATTGTAATATCTGATCATTCACGAATCCTTGTAAGAAGAAAAGCTCATTGTCATTTGCTGTTCGATCATTGGCTGCTTCAAATCGCTCGATTGCTTCCTCTAAGGATGTGGATTTCACAGCATTATTGGCCGAGATGAGCTCTCTCCAATACGTAGCCATCTCCTCCACGTCACAGATCGACTCATGACCAAGCAAGAAATGAACCGCATCATATTGCTGAATGTCCTCAATCATAGGCAATAACTTGTCTTGTTTAATATGATATAGCGAATTTGTAGTTGTGTTGTAAGCACTGTCGCCCAGAAAAATGACCTTTTCATCCGTAATGTATACAATGGTTGAATCATCCGTATGTGTACTTCGAATGGTTTCAAGTACACAAACTTTATTGCCCAAGTCCAGATGGAGTGACTTTTCAAAAATGATATCCGGGGGACATAACTGAAATGTGTCTCTATCCGGTATTTCATTTTGTATCGTTTCCATGCAATGTGAAGTCATCTTCTTGGAATCCACATACTCCTGAAGAGAGCGGTCATCATAAGAATAGTTCCGCCAATCATTCATCTTTTGGCTAGTTAGACTATTCATAATAATCGTAGCTCCATATTCATTCATTCCTAAAAAATGATCCCAATGGGCATGAGTGATGACCACATATTTAACGGGTGGAACGTTTAACTTCTCTATTTCTTGTAAGAAATCCCTGGCATGTTGAACTGAATTTCCAGCGTCAACGACAAGGCTGTATTTATCACCGCAAACTAACCCCAATGTCGGTCTTTCTTTATCATTTTGGTTAGATAGATAATAGATGGTTTCACTTAATTGATTTAGCATGTTCATTCTCCTCTATAATAAATTCTATATCCATAAGAGAGAAAATCTACATGCTTATTTAAATCAACATTTAGATTTTCTCATTTTATTTGTTTACCAATGGAATCACCTCCTTTGTTTTTCACATGAACTGAATGTTCATCATCTCACCAGATGCTCATTCTTCTTTTGCATTAAAAAATGTATCATTATTGATCTGAATTATTCTGTCTGTTGCCTCATGGTTTATCGGATCCCTGACCAACATACTAAATATTTCTCTAAGTTCTTCTATTCGTAATAAGACTTTGTCTTTGGATCTTTCCTCTCTAAGTGCGATATATAATTGATACAAACTAATATCTAAATCATCATTCAGTTTTTCAAAAGAAGTTAGTTCCGATATCGCAGCTACATTAGACACACTTGATATCATTGACCTATACGTATAATCATTAACTTCCATACTAAAGCTGTGCTGGACATTACTTATTTCATATCTGAATGAATTATCAATAGAGTTCTGAAGCTCTTTTCTTTGATTTTGAGATTCAACAAATTTAAAACCCAGAATGATTAAGCTCAATGTTAATAAAACTATAATATAGGTACTTATTTTCTTCATTATTGAATAGCTCCTAAAAACCGAAATTTTAACGATGCTATATATTAGACACTCTTCAGATGTTATAAGTTCGGCTTTTTTCTATGAGCCTGTTAGCTGTTGAAAGGAAAATGCAATACAAATACCGCTTTCTCATCGTTTTAATAAGCTTCATGATACCATCTTCGAAGTTGATTAATGTGGGCTTGATGATAACGACTGTGGTCAGCGATATGCCAAATACCCCAGCGTATGGTCGCTTGCTTCTCATTCTCATGTCCAAAAGTAACAATCCTCGCTAGATCATCATCCGTTAATTGTGTACACGCGTCCTTCAACATGGTTATGACACCTTCATATGTCGACATAAGTGTACTCAAAGATATTCCTTGAACCATAGGAAGTCTGCCATTTTCATCAATCATGGGGCCATGTTGCTCTCTTAAGTTTTGAGGAAGTGGTAGTCCCTTTATTCGAAAAGCCCAATTCAGATCGACGTAGGTGATATGTGTTATTAATTGAGCGGTACTATTGAAGTTGTTATTAGGTCCTTTATAATCTATTTCTTCTTGCGACATACCTTCCGTGATTCGTTGGAGTCGTTGACTGTTTTCTATAACCGCAGCAAATAACAACCCAACAACAGGTGACATATTGGCTTCGCCTTTTAAATCATAAAGCACCCTAACGCCTCCTTGAAGTTATCTTCATCGTTCTTCCCTTAGAATCTCCTTGATTTCTCTTAATTCTTGCAATATTTCTTTGGTGTACTGGTTACTCTTGGAATTATCCATTCCGATTTTCACAACAAAAATACCAAAAAACAAAGACACTACCAACATTAATATAGTCCCAATAATAACCATCCTTTCCTCAAGCAACAGAAACCCGAGAGATTAGAAACAGCGATGCTGCCCCATTCAAAAAGATCCACTCGGGTTAATAGTTAATTAATTTAACCGTGACTACTCATGTACAGGAACATACATCGTTTGTATCTCTTGAACGCCAGGAACAAATCCAAGATTAAAATAAACTGATTCGGCATCATTGCCTTCCATGACATATAACCTTAGAACTGGATACTTGTCTTTAAGAGAAGTCAGGGCTCTTTGCAGCATGCGTGTAGCAAGTCCTTTTCCTCTGTAAGCAGGGTTGACTCCGATGCTATATACTGCTGCTTGATTGTCCTGCAAACAAAGGCGACAGTTGGCTACGAGCTGTCCAGTAACCTTATCATATACAAGTGTAGAAGCTTGAGTTAGGTTCTCATTGGTATAATAGATTTCTTCGTTCGGGATAAAGTCTTCAAGGGATGTTTTCTTTCTGCGTAAGGCTTCAAAACCGTCTACAAAGCTGTCAAAGTCACACTGAGCAATTTCATCTTCATTAATGTATTGCTTAGCACCCGTTTCATTCTCGATAATTTCGGGGCTCTTAACTATAAAATCATGATCCCAACGCACATTGAAATGATCTGTCGGGCGCTGCATCCAGCGACATCTGAACTCATCTGGCCAGAATCCAGCCCTCGTAAATAAATGTACTTGATCGGGGAGAACTTCATATATCTTGATACGTTGAGTTGCATCAGACCATTTTATGAGTATTCTTTTAAGAAGTTTCAGTACCTCAAATGAATCATTGAATGGGGGCATAAAGAATAGATGATATAACGTATTGGGTGCCATCCTTACCCCACCGATTTTTGACTCTCCTTTATAAATCCAAAAAGAGTTATTCCGCGAAACATTGAAGTAGCCTTCCTCTCTAAAAAATCCAGTATAGGCCATATTATAATAGACAGAACAGTACAGTCCCCATTCTTCGGGCTCAGCCTTTTGAATGGAATATTCATTTGATAAATCATAAGACTTAAGTTCCTCGGACCAATTATTTAATTCCACACGTTATTCCCCCTCGTTCAAACTAACCCATTTAATTTCTACCCTGTGACTGTTAACTACTCCATTACTTCAAAATGTTCTTCATATAGTTGCAATATTTCTATACCTTTAAATTTCTCCTGAAGTTTTTGAGCTAAAGACTTTACTCCGAAAATTTCAGTATAGGTGTGACTTCCCACAATGATATTCATTTTTATGAACTTAGCATATTGCACTGTATATAATGTTTTTTCGCCAGTAATGTAAACGTCGCAATTACTATTCATAGCATCCCTCAACTGGTCAGTCCCATTTCCTGCTCCTGTAATCATGCCTATTCTTTTAATTTCTTTATTATTATTATTTTGAAAGTAGACTCTTTCACCCAATAATCTGTTCATATCCCCGACTAGTTGTTTCAATGTTATTGGAGATGCAAACTCCCCAATACCTATTACAGTTTTACTATCTAACTGATAAGGTTGTTGAACAATATTACTAATTCCTAGTAGATTAAGCAAAGAAATACACGTACCGAAACTAACATAATCTAAAGGTAAATGAATATAGAAATGTGCAATATTATATTCTTCTAATAGCTCTATGCAACGTTCCTTCATCCCATAAACAAAATCCCATGCATCATGATGGGTCACTATTAAATCAACATTCATCTCAGCAGCCTGCATAACAATCTCAGGAGTAATGTTTGTTGCAAAACCAATTCTCTCGTAATTATTTAATGAGAAATTACAGAAGCCATACTCTTCATCTTCTTTAAACTCTAAAAGTAATGGACCAAATAATTCTTCGATTTGCGATTTGAATTGTTGAACATTCATTAAAGTGCCCCCCAATTAATCATAATTGTTGTGAACGATTTCAATATTATCTTGAATCCCCTTAAATAACATGTCCTTTACTATTTACTTGATCAATTCCATCATTAATCTTATTTTTCAGCAGCCCATGAAATTTATTTTCTTCCTTCTTTAAATGCTCCTCAAGGAAAGCAGAGATATACTTATTAATAGTGGAATGCTTGTGTTCTATCCCATCTTCCTTGTAATGTATCGGGATATCGCTAAAAGTCATATGATGAGCACCGTTTAATTTAATAAATGAACTATTGAGTTCATTCGAGTTAAACAAAGACTCATACCCACTTAGTAACAAAGGTAATAGGTCTGGAGAGATTTCATTTTCCAATTCTTCAAACGAGCATTTCTCTTGCCGAGCTACCAATAAAGGAACAGATATTCCCTCTTCCTCATTCGTCGTCATTAAATGGAAACTAGGATCTAATAGAATGCTAGCCTTAATTCTCTTTTCTCTTTTAAGCAATTCATAAGCAGCAGCCCCACCTAATGAATGACCAATGATCCCCATTTCATTCACATCGACTATGCCCCTAATATCCTTATCTGAATCCAAGACCTTATCTACATTTTTCAAAACCCAACTGATATCTTCAACTCTAAGCTTCAATAATTGTTTCCAAGAATGAATATCTAAACTTTCTATTTCGGATATCTCTTTGGATTGCTGGACAAAGCGACCGTCAGGAAAAATGGAAAATATAGATTCATGAGTGGCCCCTATAGTAATGACAACAAATCCGCACTCCACTAAATGCTCTACACAAAAGGAATACATATCTCTAACGACACCAAAAGCCGGAGCTATAAAAATAATGGGACAGTTTTTAGTAGTAATATCAACACTCTCATCATTATGTATTTTTGTATCCAGGTTACAAATATAATCCTTATCCACTCCCATACTAGAGAGCATACCAACAGCGGAAGATATATTAGGTTCAAATAACGAAATATACTTCGACTCATGCTCCACTGCATTGGCAGGATAGTATATACTAATGAGCACTTCTCTGGTTTCCTTACTTATCGGATCAATACGTGAATCATCCTTTAAAACAAAAACCTTTTTTCCAACAGTCATTGCATTCACCCTTAACTATTTTTTCGTCACTACGACTTATTTAGATTGAATTGAATGTACGCTTCCATAACTTCATTGATCAGCCTTAAATTCATTGAATAATTAACTCTTCAGGCATTATCCAAAATTGATTTGATTCTTTATTAAGTTTTAAGTGAATTGTTTGTTGTTCACCTTTCTTCAAGCGTTTGTAGCTTGTGCCCATACTGAAGATACTTCTTCCTGGGGTCCATTGCAGTCCACTCACTTGTCTATTATGATGCACTACTAAATACTCATTAGCTTCAATTTCATTTCCCTCAACAAGATTATTGGAGGTATTATTAAATAAGATGTTTACAATTTTTATCTTGGTAGAGACCCTGTCTCCTAGTATATTTTGTTTACCTGTTCCTTCAACTAAAACCTCCACATCAGCTTGGGATGAAACGATTTCATAAATGCCTAATTCTTGACTCGTTCGATCAAGCACTATATATTGATTCAATATTAAATATACACCAATGATTCCAGATACAATGGATAATAAAACAACTACTATTTTCCGCTTTTTCGTCACCGCAACTACCTCCAAGACTTATCGATTTTCCAGGTTGCATATTACGTTTGTGAATCCATGCCCTCACCGCTTCAAAGAATCGGCAACGATGCTTTGAAGCGGTGAGGGCAGCTTAATAATTTAATCTTATGCTTCTGGATAAAGATCTGTTGATAAATATCGTTCCCCTGTATCTGGGAATAGAACAACTATACTTTTATTTGTATTCTCTGGCCTTTTGGCAATTTGCACTGCTGCATATGCAGCAGCACCAGACGAAATACCAACTAATAACCCTTCGGATTTAGCTAAAAAACGTGCTGTTTCAAATGCATCTTCATTGCTTACCTGTACGATCTCATCAACTACAGATCTATTAAAATTGTCGGGAACAAAACCGGCACCAATTCCTTGAATGGTATGCACTCCTTTAGTTCCTCCAGAAAGTACCGGGGAATCCGAAGGCTCTACAGCTATAATTTTCACATCTTCTTTTCTTTGTTTAAGTGTTTCGCCAACTCCAGATATGGTTCCGCCTGTACCAACACCACCAATAAAAATATCCACTTTGCCTTCGGTATCTCTCCAAATCTCCTCTGCGGTTGTTACCTTATGTACTTGTGGATTTGCTGGATTTTTAAACTGTTGAGGTATATATGAATTAGGGATTGTAGCCGCAATTTCTTCAGCCTTTTTGATGGCTCCAGACATTCCTTCTGTGGCAGGTGTAAGAACTAGTTCTGCTCCCAGAGCGATCAACAGCTTCCTACGTTCTACACTGAAACTCTCAGGAAGCGTTATGATTAATCTGTATCCTAATGCTGCAGCTGCAAAAGCAAGCCCAACACCTGTATTTCCGCTCGTCGGTTCTATTATCACTGAATTTTGGTTAATTAACCCCTTCTCTTCAGCATCTTTAATCATTCCATATCCGATTCTATCTTTTACGCTACCTGCTGGATTAAAGTATTCCAATTTAGCAATGATCTTAGTTTCAACTTGATACTTTCTCGCAAAATTAGAAAGCTCCAAAAGTGGTGTATTACCAATCAGCTCTGTGAGATTCTTCGCGATATTAGTCATAATTATACCTCCAAAATACATTTCCAACTAAAATAGTTGGTTTTAATATCACGTTATCATGTATGGTAAAAAATACAACTATTGAACTTCTACTTTATAACGTAGGAAAGCAAGAGTTATTAAACTGAGCGTGAAACCTTTGTTATAAAATTCTCATCTAAAAATAGAGATCAAAGTTCCAATACTGTTATGAGCTCGTCATGGCACACTTCACCGTTTTCATGGAATCCAAAGCTCTCATATAGCTTTTTGGCAGCCAAGTTATCAGGACTATATGGTATCCAACAATAACGTGCAGGACCAGCTGGGAAAGTTCGAATAAACTCCAATATTTTCTTTAATGCTTCCCGTCCATAGCCCCTGCTCTGGTGCTGTTTGTCAATCATCAGTCGCAAAATACAATAGCTATTGTCAGCAATAACAGGAAGATCATAACCCGTGATTCCGTAAGTTATCATTACAAAACCTACAGGTTGCTCATCTGCGTAAATCGCAAGTGGGAATGGGGAGCCGCCATTGGTTGCAAGAACATAACATGATGCTACACTTGAAAGGTTTGATGCAACATATTGACGCTGCTCTTCTGAAACTTCCAAGTTAAATATAGATCGTCGGTTATCTAGTGTTATTTTTCTGAGCGTTATCATGCAGACTCTCTCCTCACCAAACATCATAGATTTAAGCGGTTTCAAGGTAATACCCAGTTACTCTTATTGGATCTTCTTTCTCATATACAAAGCTATTTCTTCATTTTGGCTATGATTATTTGAATATAGTGATACATCAATTCCTTCAATTTGATAACCACATTGCTTGTAAAAATGAATGGCAGGAACATTCGTATTCTGGGTTTCTAACGTGATAGCTCTGAAACCTTGTTCCTGGGCAATCTCATTCACTTTATTGATCAACAGTCTCCCATATCCTTTTCTTATGTATTTTTCATTCACCTGAAGATGCCATATCATCAGCGTATTATTCCAAGCTTGTGGTTCGGAAATTGCGAGCGCTATGATTTTCCCATCTATATATATTGCATAAGAAAATCCCAGTTGTATGATTTCATCATATCGTTCCAAATCATCTGTACTGTTCAATTCTTCTTTTTCGTAGATGTCATCCAAATTTATCAACGTTAAATTCACACTAAAGGAATCTTGTGTCTCTTTTCTGGAAAGCTCATATTTTTGAGTTGATTTATATCCAAAGCTTCCAAGTTGAAGCCAATCTTCATTGGATAGATTCTCTATTTTTTTGATCTCCATTACATCACCTCAGAATTAAAATACTTTACGATTTGCTTATAACGTTGTTTCATTCTTGCTTATATCTCTTCTTTCGACCTTAATTTCCATATTCCTGCATCCCTACTTATTGTTTCCTATCTGCAAAATTAATAATTCTCAAAAGAAAATAATAATAATCCCGACAGGACAAACCTGGCGGGATTTCGTTTGAATAGATATCGAAATTAATTTTTAGGTAGCAACCACATGATTCATCTCTTCACTTGCCATAAAGTCAGAACGATTCACATAATACAAATCATAGATTTGTTCCGTATTGTTTATCAACTTATACACTTCGTGGTATATCTCATTGGCTAATTTGACATAAGGCAACTTTCCAACCGCTTTCTTGGATCGAATATTTTGTTTTCGAATTTTAAGAAATACTGTTTCGATTTCACGTTGAAGAAACAACTCAGCAAAAAAAGCTTCCTTTGCTCGTTGATTGTAACCTTTTCCGAAATAAGGGGCTCCAATCCATGTTGCAAGAAAACCTGTCTTATGTTCCATGTGATATAAATCAATGGTTCCGATGGGATGTCCCAGCTCATTAAGGATCGTTCTGGAAATACATGTGTTTTGCTCTTCTTCATCAATCACCTGTTTAGTTGCAAATAAATATTCTTCATAAGATCGGCACTTATGACGAACGTATGGAAAAACAGCGGGGTCGACCATCAAATCATGAAGTGAGTGGCATTCGTGCAAGTCTCGTTTTTTCAACATTTAAACGACCACCTAGTCCTTTTAGTTCGCTGAATCAAACAAACTAAGTATATAAAAGGACGTGTGGATTTTAATGAATTCTACATTGCTTTTATGTAAAATTCATCATAGAAATGTTTTCCAGATCACTTGACTGAACATAACGAATATCGCCTGTTTACAGTCTGATTTTCAGAATCATTGACCCGCCGAGACATCCTCACTATCAATATTTCTACGGTCCAATAGGGAGTGCTCTTAACCCCAATTTTTGAAACTGTTTTCCAATGCTTTCACAAATACATCGATAGGATACTTGTAATCAATTGGTTTGTAGATGCTTCTATTTATCCATTGATGTCGTTTGTCCTCGTCTCTCAAATCATCGTTTTCACTTTGAACCGTATTTAAAATCAGCATCATTTCATTCATCGTGCTTATAACACTCCTGCTGTCCGTTTTTGTAATCCCCCCTTCATTGCATTCTCTTAAATATGAATTGGCTAACGCATCAGGAATTTTCAACGGAAAAATAAGCCTGCAAATGATTTAAAAAGACTTCTTTGAGATTATTGGCTTGGTTCGTTCGAATCCCGGTTACCGTTAAACTCAACCTCGAAAAATCATTCATAAACACATAGTGTTTTTTGCCATATAGCTTGAAGAAATTTACATGCCAACTAAAGAAAGCATCCACAGGCTGGTCGATGGTTACAGGTTTTACATTCAAATCCTTTAAGGTGTCTTTCGTTGCTTTAAAAATAATCATGGATTGTGTTCCTTTCGGTTTAGCCGGTCCCTTCATCTTCGCTAACAGCATTTCATGCCCATGGATAAAATTTTTGGTTCGAGGAAACATTAATCATACTACTTATCCTTGGGAGTGATGTTATGCTATACCTTATCAGCTTTGTGCTCATGTTTGCTGGCTTAGCCTGTATCAACATTATTTTTTCATATCAAAGCAAGCATATTGACACTCAGTTCTGGTCCACATTCAAATTCCATCTTTGGATGCTGCCTCTATTTCTCGCCGCTAATCTGAGCGTAGGATACGGTGTCAAGTTTGGAATGAAAGCTGTCAGCCAACTGGGCTATGTCCTGGTCATTGCCAAATGCATAGAAGTGCTCATCTCCATATGGATGGGATACTGGTTTATGAAGGAAGTTCCTTCTTGGAAAACGTGGATTGGGCTTGTGGTCATCATCATAGGTGTTGTACTGGTTAAACAGAAGTAGGATCTAAAGGGAGGCCAACCAACAAGTCCTTTTATGTACTTATTTAAACAAACTAAGTACATAAAAGGACTTGGAGGATATAATGAATCCTACATTGCTTTTATGTAGAATTTAGTATAGATTTTTCCCCATATGCTCCCACTCTAGTAGTCATCACTGCACCTCTCTCGTTAAATTAAAAAACGAACCGATATACAATTTCATCATCATATACGTCACCGGTCTCTGAAAACCCCATTTTTTCATAAAGCTTTCTGGCAACTTCATTATCTGCACATACAGTTAAATTCAAACACTTGCTATGGACATAGTTCTCTTTTATATAGCTAATTACCGAATCTATCGTTGCTCTTCCATATCCCTTACCTTGATAGCTTACATCGATCATAAAACCATTTAACCAATAGGACCAAGCTGTTGTTTCATCGACTGTGATCATAACAAAACCCACTAAGCTATCCTCCGTGTTATATATGCAAAATGGTAGATACTTGTACTCATCCCCATCTGGACGAATGTGCACCTTCGCTAGGGACACGGCTACTGATGGAACATAATGATTTTGATTGGCTTGAACTTGTAAGTTTAATGCATCTTTCCAGTTCTCTCTTGTAGTAGGTATTAATCTGATCACAATAATATCACTCGTTCCGTTTTGTTTTTTTATTTCAATTAACTCCAATCACCGAAATGCTTTTCAAGGAACCTTACTTCCTTCTCATAATGAGCCAAATGACCCTCTTCAACCATTTTGATAAAAGCTATTTCTCCAGACGCCGCCCGATCAGATAGTGTGGTACACATGAAATGAATTCGAGAAATCACCCATTCCTTCAGATCTGTCGGCACATCCATACCATAAGCATTAAAAAATAACGCTATACGCCTTTTCCGCTCAGATGCATGATCTGGTTTATTATATGGAACGACTTCTCTTTCATCTTTACCCGGTGAAAAACCTGCTAATGGGACAGAGGTATACAAGCTGTAAACGATATCCCATAGACGCGGACCAGGCCCTGCCATGTCAAAATCGATGATTCCTACAGGCAGCCGATCTTGAAATACAACGTTATACAATGCAAAATCGTTATGGCAGACTACTTCTTCCTTTGAAGATATCAATGGGCAATTATTCAAAGAAACCGTAGATGTAACAAAATCCACTGTAGCATCATGATAGCTTTTTAAAAGTTTCGCTACTTTGTCTAAGGTCTCATCAGACCACATATAACTTTCAACCTCAGGATAGTCATTTCCCGAAACCACACCATCCAGGTAAGAAAGGATTTCTCTGTCCTGCTCATCTACTCCCAAATATCTAAGGGAATGCGCATAGCCCACCGTTTCAAGGTGCTTAAGCAATTCATATACATACGGATTCGGTATAGCGTCACGCCGAACTGTGCTACCTACTTTTACAACCTTATTCACATTGCCTCCGGTTAGGGCTTCTTCGTACTCAGGCAAAATGAACCCCTCCTAAGATCGGTTTTGTGTGTACCTATTTGTTTTATCCTTTCTGGGATTCCCAGGGAATCCAGCAATCAATAACACAAATCCAACGAAAAATAAGAAATATACGAGAAAACCCGTGAAACCATTATCACTTGCTGGGATTATCTCGCGTGTTTTCCCACCTGAAGCGTATCCCGCTTCCACTATGGCTGTAGATATTCTCACGGAAATTCTATCTAAGGTTGAAATGAAAATACTGCTAATCATGAGAACCGCACCCAGGATTTTATTTGTATTGTTCATGAGCTACCTCCTAATTCAATCTAGTTTTTATCTTTCCGTCCATGCTGTTCGGATATATCCCAACTTCATGCCAACATGCTCCATATTTCGATGGCTTTGAGATAAAAATGAACATTGCCCTACCACCAGATTACATTCCTTATTCAAGGCTTCCGTTATTCTTCTATTCAAAAGCTGCTGATGTACACCCTGATTCCTAAACTCAGGTAATGTTGCTGCAAAGGTTAAGGATGCCTTTTGATTTTTAATAAACAGAACACTTACCGCTGCAGGGATGTCATTGACATATGCGATGTAAAATTTCCAACCTGGACGATGATAAAGAACCTTATTATTCTGGGCGACATAAGGGATACCATCATCCGACAAACCGGTTCCCCTGCAATGAATGGTCGCGTATAGCTCGAATTGATCCTCTTCAAGTTCTTGAATTTGGATATGATCTGAGTGATTCTTTTTTTCTTCTGGTTTGATGATCAGAGATGAATGAAATCCCGATGCATACATGCCTAAGTCGGTTAAACGTTTCAAGAAGTTCTGATCCACCACAGATGGAATAACTTCGAACTGAACCTTCCGATCGCGCTGTCTATAAAAATCAATGATAGCATCCAGGTGTTCCAGATCATTATTCGTTATGCCCTTCACCGTATTAAACGTGGGCCATGGCATGGTTTTACTGTAGAAACAGATGGCATTTCCAAATTGCTGAATCTCAATTCCTTCTGGGTTAGAGTCCCGACCTTGTATAGCAAGCATCCGATCTGTCATATAATCGATTTCCGAGAGTTCAATTTCTTTAATCAAATCTATGGATGGAATCAGTGGATTCATATCTTTACCTCCAAATAAATGTACGGGAACTCCGTTTTTTAATTTCCATTAAAATACTTTATTACATTGCCTGAACTTTACAATGGTTAGATGCTCCCACTCCCTATACAGCTGCTCTTTAGAGAGTATCTTCCACGGGTTGAATATCGTTTGCCCATCTTTATTGAAATATAGTTCTTCTCCCAGATGATATGCTGCATGTTGAATGATCCCATTCTCATCTGTCCATATGACAACGTCCCCTTGATGTAGTTCGTGAGTTAATAACTCCTCGTATTGATACTGTTTTAATTTCTCAAGAAACGTTTTTTGATGTACCCATTCATAGATAAACCACTCCTGGTTCCCTTTGGAGATTGCAAACAAAACAGCTGCGAGGCAATTTGCACCTTGGGAACTAGCAAACGAATTGGCATATGGTTTTAGAAAAGCAGGTAGCGACTCAGGTGGCTTCTCACATTCCCCTTTATCCCACCATTCGTAAACCAATGTCGTAAGTATCTGTTCTTTACATGACTTGTTCAGCTTTTCCCACATGAAGCGCTGAAGGATAACATGTCCATCCATCAAATAGCTTACAGGTATTTCCGCCAAATCATGTACAAATGTAACAGGGAAAACAAGCCCTCTTCCACTTTGCACTTGTGCATTTAATAAAAATCGTTTCTGTTCTTCAGGAATGGTTTCAATCCATTCTTTATCCGCAATGATTACATAATCAACGTCCTTAATATTCCAGTACTCATAACCATTCACATAATTCACTTGCCTATATGTGCTGTGGTTGTAGAACTCCTCTTTTGGCATTAATAGTACATCGGTAAAGTCAAATTCATAATCAAGATGTTCTTTTGATAGGAAAAACAAATCTTTTTCCGGTACATAACAATCTATCCACGAAAGTAAAACTTTTTTACCCGGTTTAATTATCAATATGTATTCCTCCGCGTTGGATTTGAAATTTATTCTTTCACCATATTTCTCACTACTCCGTAGTAAATCAGATCCTCATACCGGTCTTCTTTCTTGACATGATCCATCAGTACTCCTTCTTTTATCATGCCAATCTTCTGTATAACTTGTCCTGATGCGGGGTTAGAAGCAAAGTGTCGCGCATATACCTTATGATATTTTTTCACATCAAAAGCGAAGTCTAACATGGCTTTAGCTGCTTCCGTTGCATAACCTTTTCCCCAAAACGGCTGACCTACCCAATAAGATAACTCACCGTTATCGTAACGTTGTTGATTAGATAATGCTATTGCCCCGTACAAATCACCTGTTTCCCTATTACAAATAGCAAATTCATATAATTTATCTGCATTAAAATTTTCGTTATGTTGCTCTATCCAAGACACTGCACAATCTAATGTATATGGGTAGGGTAATGTGAGTGTGCTCTTATAAATGTTGTAGTCATTACATAATCTAGTAACGGTAGCAGCATCTGCTTGCGTAAATAATCTTAACAGCAGCCTTTCTGTGGTCATCGTTTTAGTGAGATCGTTGTACACCATACTATCCCCGCCTTTTTTATGAAAATGGATCATTGTACCTTCATAATGACCGATTTCTATTTATTTCAATTTCATTTTATATATCACTTCACCATCCTGATTTTCCAATTCCTGATTAATAAATCCTATCTTCTCATATAAGGCTCTTGCACGTGCATTACTTTTTTCTACGGTTAGTGAGATGATTTGACATTGTGGATGCTTTTCCTGAATACTTTCCAGTATCATATAAAGTGATTGACTTCCTAATCCTTTTCCTTGATAGTCCTTATCTATTTGAAATCCTCCAATCCAATAATTATCCGTACTTGCTGGTGTGTACGATAAATAGAAAAAACCGAAAGCTTTATCGCCTTCACGCAAAAGATATGGATCAAAAGCTGCATCCCACGGCTTCACGTAGGCATATGCTAAAGATTCGATGACCGTCGGTACAAGATTTACTTGCGTTTCAAGTAAAGATATCGCGATCGCCTCTTCCCAATTCGTTTTATCGATTGGTTCTATAGTAATTGGGTTCATTCAAATATCCCTTTCGTTTGCCGAATTATATTCGTTGAAGTAGATTAATGAGTTACTTAAGTCCTTATTGTTTAGCTATGATTTCAACTGTATCGATTACGTTATATTTTTTAAAATCATTTAAAATAGTTTGTGGTAAATAGTCATATAACTCTGATCGGGTTGCCCACATATACTCGCTATGTTCTTCTGAAAGTATCACTCGGTCATCTGTCGCTCTGCACAAATATGTCAGTAATACGATCTGTCTGTGCGGATCCGTAAAAAAAGTAGTAGCAAATAGTAACTTCTCAACGCTCACTTTAAGCCCAGCTTCTTCTTTCACTTCACGAGCCAAAGCTTCTTCTAGTTCTTCTCCAAAATCGATCTTTCCACCAACGGTTTCCCAGGTCCCAGCGGCAACTTCATCTGCACCTGAACGTTTTAATATCAATACCCTGCCTTTATTTTCAATGACTCCCTTAACCACAACAACAATGTTGTTTTTCAAGATACCTTCACCCATATGTTATTCAGAGAACTCAACTAAAATGGGATGAGTGCTCTCATCCAATGCTTTGTGAATTCTCTCCTTGAAATTCCCCCAGGTTATCATTTCATTGGCTTGTTCTAATGTAAAGAAACCAACCTCATCACTTTCAATACTTGTAGTTAGAGTTCCTCCAATCGGTTTTCCAGTGAATATATTGTTACATACTCCCCGCGTAGTATTCTGATATAGGCCACAAAACTTAATAAGTTCAATATCAATGCCAGTCTCTTCCTTCACCTCTCGAATAGCAGCTTGTGTGATGGTCTCGCCTTCTTCCACACAGCCTTGAGGCATTTCCCAGCCTCTCCGTCCCTTCATAAGTAAGATTTCATCGTTCTCATTAAGGACAATCACACTTGCAGACACAATAAATTTCATTTAAAGTCCTCCTTTTTTATGTTCTAGATTCAATACATCCAAGTAAAAATAATAAGCTCCCTTTAATCAAAAGGTCCTCTGCATTCAATTAGCAATAACAAAGTGCAATCCGTGAACCCACAGTTCTTATCACTCTTCCCTTCGGACCGTTCCAAATGAAATCTTCATGCTGGCTGCATAAGTCAACCAAGATTCATCATCAAATACCTTGGAGAGTGTTAATTCAGCTTCATACTGTGCCTTTGCTTCATGTTGGGTTAAGCCCCGAGTTGATAAGCATTCGGTTACCTCTACTGAATCACCAGGGTCCTGTCCTATACCTTCTTCTTTAATTGAGTGATAGAGAATGTTTTTTCTGGCAGAGTCCATGTTTTGATCTAGAAAGTTGACCTTATCACTCATTCTACATTCCACATTCGTTAATCCTAATTGACTCATTAATATGGGCAACCGCATTCCAATATTTCCATCTTTACCTGTACGTATATGATCTTGTTCAAATAATCTCTGTAAAATGCCTAGTTTAATGATTTCACTTTGTTCAACGCCCTCCACATGATAGTTCGCCATATTTCCAATCCAATGAGGTTCAAAACAAATGATTCTTCCACCCTCCAACACACTTTCAATCATCCTTTGGAGTATTTTCACAGAGTCATCCATATGTAATAAAAAAGCATGACTCAATGGGGACTGAACCCCTTTTGTGAGACAGGGA